>CAYUKT010000039.1:0-12205 GCA_964445285.1 uncultured Bacteroides sp.
GAGATAATATAGGAACCGATCATCAATGAGATCGCCAACAGTGCGCCCGGTATATAACCTGCCAGGAACAAGCTTCCTACGGAAACACCGCCCGCAGACATCGCATAAATGACCATGTTGTGGCTGGGCGGAACCAGAAGTCCCTCACAGGAAGAAGTGATGGTGACCGCTGTAGAGAAATCGTCATCATACCCCTGATCCACCATCATCGGGATCAGAATACTTCCCAGGGAAGCGGTGTCCGCCGCTGCGGAACCGGAAATACCGCCGAAGAAATAGGATGCCACAATGTTAACCATCGCCATACCGCCGGTCATCCAGCCCACACAGGCATTGGCCAGCGCGATCAGCTTATCCGAGATACCGCCGCTGCCCATCAGACAGCCCATGGTGATAAAGAAAGGCACCGCCATCAGACTGAAGGAATTGATCCCCTTGACCATCTGCTGACAGATTGTCGTAAACGGCAATCCCTGATACAGTAAACACAGAAGAGAAGAAAGAGCCACTGCATAAGCGATCGGGAACCGTAACATTATCATAATACCGAAACTTACGAGCAATACCAGGATTGCCATTGATTCTGCACTCATGCCTCTCCCTCCTTCAAAATGATTTTCTTCATATGATTATAAAGTGTCTCTACCTCAAAGATCACCATTGCCACGCCTGCTACCGGCACCGGGAAATACATCCAGAACCGGGACAGCCAGGGCATACTGACATAAGTTCCCTTTGCCCCCAGGCCGGACGCATACTTCCAGCCTACTGTGATCATCACAAACGCCAGGATCAGTACACAGACATCTGCTAAAATATCCAAAAACAGAAGCACCGGCTTGGGAATATATCTATCTAATGCCGTCATCCGGATATGGGCGCCGCGTCTGATCGCCAGCGCTGCGGACAGCACCGCCATATAAGCCATACAGGTAAGCACCACTTCCTCACTCCAGGCCGGATCCGGAACAAAAGGAACATATCTGCCGATGACGCTCATGGTGGTGATGAAAATATCCGCAATCAATAAAAGCTTACAGGCAAACAACACTACTTTGTATGTAATGTCAAAAACCGGTTTTATCTTATCAACCCGCTCAAAAAACCCCGACATGAAATCCCTCCTCATTATGATGATAAGAGCGCATAGGCTGTTACACCGATGCGCCCTTCCTCTTACTTATAACAGATGATTAATTTGCCATATCCAGAATCTTCTGGTACAGTTCTTCCTGTCCTTTGGTGTTCTCTTCGATAACACCCTTAACAGCTTCCTGCCAAGGCGTTACATCAGGCACTTCCACGATCTTGATGCCATCTGCCTTTAACTGCTCTAATACTTCATTCTCAGCATCTGCGGAAATCTTCTTGTTGAACTGGGAAGCGTACTCGCCTGCCTCCATCAGGATATTCTGCTGCTCTGCTGTCAGGGAATCCCATGCTTCATCTGTGATGATAACCTGAATCGCACCAAGTGTATGACCATCCAGGATCATGCAGGGAGCAACCTCCGGGAAAGCATTGGACTTATAGTTAGCGATGGGCTGCTCTGCGCCGTCAACCACGCCAGTCTGCAGTGCGGAGTATAACTCGTTAAAGGATACCACTGTCGGGCTTGCACCCAGGGACTCTACCAGACCGTTCATGACAGGGTCATTGGACACACGCAGTTTCATGCCTGCCAGGTCTTCCATACCGGAAATCTCTTTTACCGTAAAGAAATGACGGAAACCTTCCTCGCCGTAGAACAGGCCTCTTACGCCGCTGCCGTTCTCGTGGGGCTCAAGTAAGAATTCGTCTGCCAGATCGGATGTAGCGAAGTTCCAGTAATGCTCTCTGCTGACAAAGGTATAAGGCAGGGAAAGCAGCATGGATTTCTCTCCGCCGTAGCTTGTCAGTGCGAAAGCGGAAATACGGGACATATCGATGGTGCCGCCGCCGCCTAACATGGTATCGAGAACGTCATTCTCAGAACCAAGTACGCCGCTTGCCTGAATATCAATCTTCATGGTGCCGCCGGAAAGCTCGGACACTTTGTTGGCAAACTCTGTAGCCATCTGGCCAACGATGGTGTCAAGCGGGTTAACTTCCGCATAAACAAGTGTTACTTCCGGTTCAGCCGCTGCCGCAGGTGCCTCTGCTGCAGGCTCTTCTGCTGCGGGTGTCTCTGCTTCCGCTGCAGGCGCCTCTGCTGCCGGTGCTTCCGCTTTGGGAGCTTCCGCTGCAGGTGCTTCCGGTGCTGTCACGCCGCAGGCTGTTACAGATACAACCATTGCTAATCCAAGCATAACGGATAATAGCTTCTTTTTCATATATAAGTTCCTCCTTGTTTTTGTGAGCATAAATGCTCTTTTTATTCGTTATAAATGATTATACAAAACTTTGTTATCGTATAAAACCAAAGGTTTTTAACATTCCTTGTAAATTTTTAACCTGTTATAAAAATCCGCCTTATTTAACAATATTTTACCCTTTTTTCTCCGCAAGCGTCTTTTGCCGGGATACAGCGCGCCAGCTTTTTACGGCTCTGTTTTTCCATGTAAACAGCAGCGCACACAAAACTGACACTATTGTCGTATATATGACCATCCCATACAGATACTTCACATTGTGAATGGACAGCAGATAGTAATAAGACGGCAGCAGATATTTCACCGCGCGGAATCCTCTCAGATTTAAAAATACCGGACAGAGCACCAGCATCGCCGCCGTGAGGATCAACATACTGCTTCCCAGACTCTCCGGCGTATTGGCGAGCAGCCGGACCAGGTTGCAGAACGCCAGTGTGGCGCAGGCAAACAGCACACAGCTTATCACTTCCCGGTGCCATACCGTAAACACGCCGGCCAGCTTACAGGCCAAAAGCACCACCAGCACAGCATCCGAGAGAACTACCGCACACACCCCAAAGGCTGCCGGCAGTCTGCGGGCCACAGGTATTTTGGCAAAAACGCCCTGTTCCTCATCCTGCATATAATACAGACAGGCCGCCAGGCCGCAGAGTACCAGCCATACGGACAGTATCCCCCGCAAAGGCGCCTGCAGATAATTAAAATCTTCCTCCGCATCCTGGCCGCCGTCCAGATAAGCCATCTCAAAAAGGCTTCCCTCCACCAGCGTCCGTTCATAGGCCTGCCGAAGTTCCTCCTCCGTGATCTTGTCCAATCCCAGTTCATCCCGGACATACGCCTCATAAACCGCATAGGAAAATGCCGGATAGAGCGCCGCGCCCAAAATTTCCCTGCTGAGGATCAAAGAGATGCTGTCCCTGCGTTCCACCACCTCTACCAAAGGGACGATCCGCTTCCTGCCTGCCGCTTTCTGCAGTCTCTGCGCCAAATCTTCCTTAAAGATCCAGGCCGTATCCGCCTCGTTCTCCACCACCATCCTGTAAGCTTCTTCTTCCGTATCACAGAACAGATAGCGCAGGACTCCCTCCTCGCTCACAAGCTTTTCCGCCACCTGGGAGGCCAGCGCGTCCTCCGGATCCGTAACGCACAATACCACCCTGGCAATACCGCTCTCCTCTTCGGACAGCAGTCTGATCCCGCCCACCAGAAGAGGCACGATACCAAGGATCAGCAGAAAACTGTATTTCCTGAACAATCGTTTATTCAACAGATAATATCTGGTCAACATCCTTCTTATCATCCGGCTATCCTCTCCGTATCCTGCTTTTTCTGATCAGCACAGACAAGGCCAGGAAAACTGCCAGATACAATAACACGCCCAGGCCTGCCGTCACCCATTCCTCTTTTGCCATACTGCCGTTTACATATTGCAGGGCCGTCCCTGTGGGCATGACATTGCCAAGACGCTGCATGAATTCCGGGAAAAAGGCCGCCGGGTAGAAAAATCCCGACAGATACCCCATGCCGACTCCACAGACAAACTGCAGCAAGATCCCGCTGACTACCCCTCCCGTCATTTCATACAATAGAAACTGCAGGGCAGCAAACATGGCTGTCACCGGTATCAGGATCATCCCAAACACCCACAAAGGCGCCGCGCCCATTCTATCCCATTCCGGAATGGTGAACAATTCCTTCTCCAAACACACCCCCAGGGGGATAAACATGACCGCAATACACAGTATCATCAGACACAGATAAGCCAGATACTCTCCCGCCACCTGGCCTGCCGCACCCACGCCCCTGGCCTTCATAAATCTGGACAGATCGGTCTGTTTGCGGGCAAACAACGAACTGTTGTTGATTCCTGATAAAAGGATCAAAAACAGGAGAATACTGCAAAAATAATACCCCTCCGTGGAAAGGCCGTTGGCAATGCCAAGCACCTCCACATCATAAAAGCCGCTCCGGTTGAGCACCAGCTTTATCAGCAGGAAATTCAGCTTGTTCGTAGCATCCCAGAACACGTCCTGCATACCCCGTTCCAACATAATGGTCTGCATGCCAAAGATGGCACTCTGGGATCTTGTCACCAATATGGAAGCCACATCCACAATCTGGCCCATCACCATGGCGCCGATTCCTTTTTGTCCCTCGGCCGCAATATAGGAGATGGGCTTGTCATTGGCCCCTGACTCTATGGCATCCATCATGCCTTCCGGTATCTGCACGATCGCATAGAGTTCTTCCTTCTCGAAAGCCTCCCTGGCCTCCTCGTCCGTCATGGTGACCAGGTCTATCATAAAACGGGAATCATCCAGAGACTGCAGGGCTGTGACACCGAATCCCAAATAAGAATCCGACATATCCCCCACCAGACCGATCCGGTACTTCTGCCCGTCCTGGGCTAACAGACCGTCCTGTATAAACGCCGCCATCAGGATACCCACGCACAGAAATACCAACAGGTTGATGACAGCCTGTCTGGGAAATGTTTTCATCATCCGTTTCAGTTGTGCATAAAAATATTTGATCCCTCTGCTCATTTACAATTTACCCGCCAGATGATGGAGATCCCCATCGTACTGATATGCCTCTAAGACACCTTCCTTTAAGATATAGCACTGCTCACACAGTTCCAGCTCCTGCATATCGTGGGTGGCAAGAAGCACAATACCGCCCTCCGCCTTATACCGCTCCAGATAGCGGTAAATATTCTCCTTACAGACCAGATCGAGCGCCGCCGAAGGTTCGTCCAGCACCAGGATCTTCGGCCTGGCCACCACGGCACAGGCGATCGAGAGCCGTTTCTTCATGCCCCCGGACATCTTACGCACCGGCGTCTTCAGGAAACTGTCGATCCCCAGCATGGCAAGGGCCCCCTGCGCAAGCTCCTTTCGCAGGGCAGCACGGTCATACCACATACGCAGATTATCCCACGCGTTTAATTCTTCAATCAGCGGATTCCCCTGCGGCACATACCCCAGCACCGATGGAATCTTCGCACTGTTTCGCAAAAGATCCTCGCCGCGGTAGAGGAAGGCCCCGCCGTCCGCTTTCTGTACCCCTGCCAGGATCGACAGAAGCGTTGACTTTCCACTGCCGTTTCCGCCCAGGATTCCCACACAGCTACCTTGGCCTGCGGCCAGGGATATATTCTTAAGCACTCTCTTTTTTTGATATGATTTTTGTATCCCTGCCAGTTCTAACTCCATACGGCTGTCTGTCCTCCAATCGTCATATCTTCTCTTATTATGACATGCATGTCATAAAATTCGGATTGTCCGCTGTATTCACATTATATCAAATTTTATATCATCTCTGTACATGATAACGCTATTATTTTATCATATCCGGCACCCCTGCGCAACCGCAGTTCCTGTCACTTCAGGCGGTACAGCTGAACGCTTTCGTCATCCGTGCGCCAGTCCAGGATCTGTTCATACTGATACAGCCCCCACTCCATAAGCATTGGGTAGACATCCACGTTATGCACCAGCACAAACTCCCCAATCCCCTCATGGATATATCTGTCCTGTTCCTCATTGATCTCCGGAATCTTCTTACTGATATTGGGCGCAAAATAATACCGGGCCGCAGGTTTCATACCCGCATAGGTCATGACCTGCACGGTATGGTTGCGGTATAGCAGTATCGTCTTATCCCGGCCCTCTGAGGCATTCTCGAGCACTTTCTCGCACACGTCAAACAACTTGAAATTCTCGGAAAACACCGCCGCTTCCCTGTAATTATGGTTAAAGACAAACAAAAGGCACAGACAGGGCAGAACCAACAGGAAAGGCGCCTTGTCCCCCGCTTTCAAATTACCGGCCCTGTCTGTCAGGAACCCGGCCGCCGCGATCATTCCCAGCACCGCAAACACGGCCACCAGGCAATAATAATACAGATATGCATAACTGACATAAGTACTGCCGATCAGCAGGACAAAAGCCGCCGCCAGACCGCCCCTGCCAAGCGCCGGCCGCAGATAACGGGAAGAGAAAGTGAATGCCAGAATCCCCAGAAGAACCAGCAGCGTAATCCCCGGATTGTCTGTAACCGCCACAAGTACATTCTGTCCAAACACGGATAGTGTCTCTCCCATGCTTCTGACATCCGCATAGGCAAGGTTTGCATCAAAATAACCGTTTTTCAGATACCCGAGGGCATCCGTACAGATAAAATATCCCGCCACCAGGACGCCCACAAAGACAAAGCTGCCGCCAAAAGCTGCAATATCCTTTAAGATGTTATGTCTGCCAAACAGTTTGTGCAGCATGATCACGCCCACCAGAACAAAGAGACATACCGCCATATTGAATTTCATCCAGAAGACGAGTCCCAAAAGCACTCCCATTCCCGCCATCCATCTGCCGTCACATGCTTTTTTGCCGGCAAAATAGGCGAGATATCCGTATAGCACAGCCCCATAGATGACCATGGCAAACTCCTCACAGGAACCGCCATACCCCAGAAAGTCCCCATCCAGAAGAACGACCATGGAAATGACGGACAAAGCCCCCGCCATGCCCTCATCAAAGTACAATCTGCCTGTTTGATAAACGAAATATAGAAGCCAGGAAAAACAAAAACTTTCCAAAAGATAGCCGCCGTAAAAACAATCCGGCACCAAAAGATGCGCCAATGCATACAGGAAAAACACCACCGGCCCTTTATGATCAAACATATCCCGGTAGGGTACATACCCCTGCGTGACTCCCCGGCCTATGGAATAATAAATGCTGACATCGTCCCAGGGATTACGCGTATAGAAAGGGGACGACTCCGTACAAAAATAGAGCGCCGTGAGGGAAAGCGCCAAGAAAAAAACATACCTGACAATATGCTCCTGCGGAATAATCCCTCGTTTTTTTAGCAACAGCAAAACTGACATTCCTGTCACAACCAAAATCGTCATCCGCACAGGCGCCGCACAAAAGACCGGATAGAACGGCAGAAACGCAACGCTCACGAATCCTGTCAACAGACAGGACACCCGCCCGCCGTCATATCCTTTATGCAAAAGCGCCGCCACAGCCAGATAGAGCACCAGATAGAACACCGTCTGCCTAACCGGCAGCACCCGGGTAATCCGCAGCGTATCAATCTGCGGCAGTCTGTTCTTATCTTCATCAAAAAGCACCACCCGGACACTGTCATTGCGGATATTGGACGGCAGACTGATCTCAAAGTCAACGCCCACCCCCGACTTTACACCCGTACTGGCTAGAATCTGTTCTTGTCCGTTGACCTCATAACAGACTTCACAGCTGATTGCTGCCGGATCCTGCGTATCCACATGGACCTTGTAATCGCCTCTGTCCAGACAGAAAGAATCTTCCGGCCCACAGGCCAAAAAAGTCCTGTCATAACGTCTGGCCGCAAGGATGCCCAAAATCACGAGCAGGAACAGTAGAGGAATCATACTATAAGCGATACGCACTTTCTTCTCTTTCATCTTAGTCCAGTACCTTTCCGACTGCTTTCGCGATATACTCCATGCCCTCCGGTGTAGGATGTACGCCGTCCGCGGTGGTATTGTGCAGGTTCTCCACCGCAATGCCGCAGGTATACAGATCGATCACGGGCAGGTTTTTATTGCCCGCAATCTGGGCGATCCGCGCGCTGTAGTCCGCTGCCGTCAGTCCTTCCCCATTGACCATCTCCACAAAAGGGGTATCGGTTCCAAAAGTGCCGATCTGTGTGATCGTGCAGCAGTATATCCTGGAAGACGGATACTTTGCCTGTAATTTATCCAGCATCAGGGTATAGGCATCCCCAAACAGGGAAACCTCACCCTCCGGCACCGGCCTTGTGCCATCATTATCTCCCAGCGGAATGCCCTGCAGGAAATCATTGGTACCCATATAAACAATAATAACATCCGGCATTGTTCCATCCGGGCCGCCCAGACCGCCGGTACGATATTCATTACAGCCACACTGGGGCGTATCCATGCCCGTAGAATCTCCCGCACAGGTGGCGCCGGAACTGGAGGCATTCACACACAAAGTCCATCCCTTCTCATCCAGCACACGTTTCCACCAGGTATCGTCCACATCCGACACCAGACCGTTTTCCGGGAAAAAGTCATAATACCCCTCCGGTATATACCCCTGGAAAGTGGAGATACTGTCCCCCATGATGGAGAGCGTAGCCGCTGTTTTATCCGGCTGCTCCTCCATTTCCCGGCCAGACTGATCCTCCCCTGTTTCCCGGACAGGCCTGTCCTCTTGTCCGTCCTCTTCGCCGTCCTCCTGCCTGTCTCCTGCCTGTGGCTTCTTCGCTGCCTGATCGCTGCCTCTCTTCCCAATGATGGAATCCGCCACAAAAACTACCGCACAGACGATCACCACACAGGCCAAAACAGCACCGACCGCTACAGCAGCAATACGGATAGGATTGGTTCTTCTGCCTCTTCTTACTCTTCTTACTCTTCTTCTCTTTTTCTTTCCACCCATATACTCTGAACCATCCATCCGGCTTATTTTTTCTTGAACACCGACTGTCTCGCGCCATGCATCTGCCGGTGTTTCAAGGCATCCTCCACCGCGTCCATGCGCAGTCCTGCATCGATAAAATCACAATATTTACAGAAAGGATAATTCTGCCTGCCCTCTACAATGGCCTCCCGCAGTTTTCTGTAATTCTCGCTGTTCCAGCCCTCCTTCAGGGACACCTGGTTCAGATCCGCCATCTCCGTCACCTCAAAGTTGTCACAGCAGCAGATTCCCAGCTTCCCGTGAGGCGTGATCCACAGATCGGTGAACGGCATCAGGCAGGTTTCCTTGATGATCCGCCCCTTGGACTGCTTATTGGGCGCACTGCCCGCCCGGTTAGTCAATACTTCTTTTAAATACCGTATCTGAATCAAAATGTCCACATCCTGAAACTCCTCCGGATGTGCCTTTACATAGTCATGGATGACTTTCACATTGTCATGCATCTTCATATCCAGACAATAATTGTTGATGATCAGCTGATCCACATAGGGAACAATGGATTTCACCTTATCCACGTCCAGCAAGAGCCCGTTGGTGGACATGAAAATAAAAGTATCGGGCAGCTTCTCCCTGGCATATCGATGAAAGCCCACAATCCGCTTGTCCAGCCAGGGTTCATTATTCCCGTAGAGCGTCAGATGGCCCTTATAATTCCATTCCTGAAGCTGGTCAATGATGGAATAATAAAGTTCCTCCTCCATCTTCTTATAGGGGCGTTTCTCCGCATGGATATTGGCCGTACAGAATTCGCAGGTGCTGTTACAGCGGTTTACCGTCTCCAAATTCACGACCAAAGGCTGCGGCGCCTCCTCATGCTCTAGAAAATACTCTATATAATTCTTCTGCGATCTCCTCCTGCTGATAAACTGCAGTTTCAGATAACTCTCGCTGGACAGTCTGGGCAGATATTTCTTGGCGTTCCACCCTACAACGCCTCCAAAATTGTGTACTCTGATCGGCATTTTATTCCTCCTTTGTCATTTTGTGACATTCGTGTCATATTTATCCACTTATCCTCTTCCGATTCCAGACACCGCTCACAGCCTGCATGCATAAACATATACGGTGAGACTGCCATCCGCCGCCGTGTATTCGCCAAGCAGCGTAAGCTCCATCTCCTCCGCATTGGAAAAGCGAATTCTGGAAAAAAGATATGTCCCGCCCAATCCCCGGAAAGCCTCCGGGTTCATATAGAGCGTATCGTCCGTGGCATAAACGGTCCTGGCAGAGCTGACCACACTCTCATCCGTGCCGGAATACAGGTAGGCCCTGGCCCCCCAGTCGTCATAATAGATGCGGCTGGCTTCCACACGCGCAAGGGCCGGGGCGATAATCTCCCGGAACTCCTCTTTATACTGCTGCGCATAAAAACCCAGATACCCGTCCAGGGTAGCGATCCCATTATATTCAAGCACCGCCGGATGCATCCCGTAAGCGGCGCTCCACTCGCCCTCATAACCGATCTCTTCCTTAATCTGGTCAAACAATCCTGCCGCATAAAACTGCTCATAATCAAACTCGTCCACTTCCGTCCCGTGATTGTACTCATACAATCTATGGTGGCAGGTGGTATATAGATCATTGTATCTGGTGGGCGCAAGAATCACCGCCAGCGCCGCCGCACAGACGATCATGTTGGCTCCCCACAGGGGAAGGATCCCTCTGTCATAGAGGCGGATCAATATCAGCAAAAGCGCCAGATCCCACAGAAACGGATTAAAGAAAATCGTCCGGTTAAACTGCCAGCCCTGCAACGGCGGCAGTATGGTCTCCACCAGTGTCCGCAGAGGTTCGAAATCATACAACCCATAAATCAGACAGTTAAACAAAATAAACACCATCAACAGATTAAAAGGATCATACGGGATCTTACCACCCTGTTTCTTCCGAAGATAGGACAGATTCAAAACCATGAAGTAAACGGCACAGACTGGCATGATCACCTTACTGTGCACATCCTCCGCATGAAAAATGCTGTCCTTCCACACACTGATGATCTCCCGCCCGATCTCCGGCAGGGTCAGGGAAGGATTCACGATCGTAGACCGTATCGTCACCTCATCGCTAAGGAGCATCTGCCCAAACAGCCGGTACTCGCACACCACATACCCGGCTGCCAGCACAAACAATGCACCGATCAACGACTTCGCCGGCTTTTTATCCCGGATGGAAAGCCACACGATGGCAATCACCAGATACCCCAGGATAAAGATACCGTGGTAAGAAAAATAAGATACCAGCGGATAGGCAAAGAGCGCCAGATACCACCAGGGCCCCGGCTGTCTGTACAGCCTGATCAGCAAGAATACACACAGCGGAATAGAGGCAAAGGCAAACCCAAAGGCAGGGAAAAAATAAATGATGCCATAGGCAAATCCCACCATATAGATGATGGGACGATAAATCAGATACCGTTCCCCGACCAGTTCCTTTGCCAGCAGGCAAAAGGAAAATATTCCCAGCCCGATCTTTCCCAGCAATCCCAACACATAGGCTGTGTAGGTTGGAAAAATCATATATAACAAACTGTATAAAGACAGCTCAGAGGGCAGAAGATCCCTGCTGACACCGCCCAGAAAAGGCACATCCACACCATGTTTCCAAAAAGTGCCCGTATTTTTCAACATCTGATACTGTGCAAGAAACAGATCCATATTGTCATGCACTGCAATATAGCTGCGTTCCCCGAAGCCAAACAACACTCCCGCCGTCAGCAGGACAAACCCTGTGATAGGAAAGAGGAACCAGTATCTGGTAAGCCATACAAACCACTTTTGTTTCATCAAATTTCCCATACTATTCTCCGGTCTTATGTCCCTTTCTCCCCGTCCGGAACACAAACAGCTTCTGTCCAAAGAAATTCATCACGATAAACAGACCCATCCCCAGGATCATCGCCACATTATCCACTACCACCGGCGGCTGTGCTGCCAGCAGATAACGGATGAGCGGCCTTGCAATCCCGTAGGCCAGCCCATAGCAGACCACGATATTGACCGCAAACCGCCAGGGAAGCCACTTGTCCTTATTTTCCACCTTGAAAGTTACCTTACCATTCATATAATAAGAAAATACACTGCCGATGAAATAGGAAGTCCCGCTGGACACCCAATAATTCCAGTGGGCCAGATTATATAAGCCCGACATGATCAGATACCCCAGCAGCGTATTCATCACTCCCACGATACAGAAATGGATCACTTCCATTATAAAATCTCTGTATTTCTCATAGAGTGCCTTGATCTTCATGACAACCTCTCTTTTCCTATATATGGTTTTACATTCTTCTTTCCTCTTGGTATACTAATAGTAGTTTGCTTCGCAAACAACTATACGAGCTCCGCTTCGCGG
>CAYUKT010000040.1:0-12165 GCA_964445285.1 uncultured Bacteroides sp.
ATAAGCTTCCGATACGTCCATATAAATAAGCGGCGTTTCCTCCCTGCTCTCCGACATAACATGGAGGCGTGAGTTATAGTATTTGCGATTATTAAATCCAATAATACTTTCGTGGCAGCGATAATGATTGCGGAGCAAAGTCTCATCGCTGACTGCGTCACACGCCAGATATGTCTTGTAAATGGAATTTTTGCGATAATCATATTCGTCTGACACACTGTAACGCTTCTTCAGCTTTTCATTCGTTATTTCATCCAGAAGGATTACCGGATTAAGCTGTTGGGGATCACCTACCAGCATAAGGCTCTCCCCTCTCACAATCGGCACCAGGGACACGGCAATGTTGCACTGGCTGGCCTCATCTATAATCGTCATATCAAACATGGGCACAGGCTCCCCCAGCCTATGGGCTGAGATGCAGGTGGTTACTATGATTGGGAAAATTTTCTGTAACTTAGCTATATTATCTTTTTCCCCGAGGTATTTTGTGAAAGCACTTAACTGTTTTTCTTCATCCTCCATTTCCAGAATTTCCAGCAGATCTGAGTTTTTAGGTTTTCCAATTTTCTGGATATATCCCGCTGAACTATAATAGAGATATTTTTTTAATTCTTCCGTCCTGTCATCCAGAAGAGAAAGGGCCGCCGTTTCCGATACTTCTCCCTTTGATGCAATTTCCCGTCCAATCTGGCTTCGCTGCCTCTGTTTTAAATCTTCCTCAAAAGACAGCATCTTTAAAGAAGCGGTTCTTTCCTTCTCGTAATCGAGCAGCCGGTCGATCGTCTCTTCTCTCTCTTTTAAATCCAAAAGCTCTTCATAACGTTTTAATAAATCCGACAGACGTCTTGCCCGTTGTCTCCTGTCATCTTTATTACGGTCCAGCGTACTTTCATATACATTAATGCTCTGTACACTTTCATAAAGTCTTTTCATAGTGACGAGCGCCTCTTTTGTCTTCTCATTGTTTCCCAGACGCAGGATTGGAAACGGGATGACCCTCCCCTTATATTTCATTGCCGATAATTTTTCATAAACACCATTGATGGGATGATTATTATAAGAGGAAAACAGCACTGTCCTCTCATTAAAAAAGGCTGTCACAATCGTATTGATAATGGTATTGGTTTTTCCTGTCCCAGGTGGCCCCTGAACATACGCAATCGGATATTTCATGGCATTATGGATTGCCAGCAGCTGATCCATATTAATCCTCTGATTCACAAGCGTAATCGGATAAACCCCTGTCCTTCTGGGACGCTCCAGTAAATCTCCGAAAAATGCCTTAATAGGCACCGGAACTTTCTCTTTCTGATACATTTTGATAATTGCCTGATATTCTTTATGCAGATCAATCGCTATATCTGTCTCCAGCCCGATAATGTATGGTATATCATCCACATTGCCACCGTGTTGAGGCATTCGTCTCGTGATACAGTCTTTAATCTTCTCCTGGTTTGACTCAAACTCAGCCAAAAGTTCATATTCGTCACCGTCCAGGAAGCGGCGGATACTCTGTTTTGTCCCGTTTATGGTAAACTCCGTGCAGATTGTAATCTCATCGTCCGGTCTCAGAGCACGCTGTTTCACATCCAAGTTCAGCTTGCGATAGGCCAGAACATATAATCCCTTTGTCATATGTATGCTCAGGACGTTCATTGCCAGCTGCTTAATCCGCAGTCCGCCGTCCGGGCGCTGCCCCTCATTCTCTTGATACTGAAAGTTTTGCACAATCTTCTGAAACTGTTCCGAACTCAGCTGATATAATTCACCCCTTATATTATCATGATCTAAATACCGGACTAAACTGAAGTCCGACATATACGGCACTGCGTCCATACGGTTGCACATCTCAAGATAACTTAAAATCTTAAGATTGGCCGTGTTATCAAACAATGTATTGTATTTGTGGGGATTTAAATAGATATCTCTGACCAGCTCCTCATTGACGGGATAAAAAGAGCCTTCCATCATCCGGGAAGATTGAATGGAATCTATCTTTATTTTATCAAATGCTTCCACAGTATAGCACGCAAGGTGAAGTCCCTCCACCGCTAGGGTCCTGTTGCGGACATCAATATTGCGAATACCAATCCAGTATCTGGTATTCTGGTCTTCTTTATTATGATATTCTATGCTCAACCATTTACCTTCATGGATTGCCCGAAATATATCACGTAAAATTGTGTTCATAGTTATCCTCTGTTATGTCTATCGGCCGATTGCTATTTCATCAATCATTTTACATCTTTAGCCATAATATGACAACACAGAACTATTGTATTCTCTTCTTTCTCCTATCGATTCCTTCAGCTGAAAAATCTCATCAGCCTCGATCCACACTTCTGCTTATCCCCCAAAATACAAAACATACCACCATACACACACCTATGATGAGCAGCGCATATTCCCCAAATCCTGTCCATTCACGATACCATACCCTCTTTACAAACGGCAGGGCCAGTACGATCAGAAGATACCAGAATACCGGAACTAGCAGCCGATTTCTCTCTGTGGTTGAAGTGACGATCAAATAAAGCACACACAATGCCGTAAAATAAGTGACGGTTCCAATCAATGTGTGAAGCCTGTCGGGCGTAAGCCAACCCGCCCGCAGATGCAGCTTATCCAGCAAAATGGGAAGCCTGACAGCAAGAACGATACGGACACCATTTACAAAGACTGTAAAAAAATAGGAAAGGGCAAGATTGTATACAATCTGCCCGCATCTGCCTTGCATGACGCCCTTTCGCTGACAAGAGTTTGCATGAACCGGCAGAAAGACCAGCATCAGAAAAGTCAGCAGCATAAACCTGATCCCTGCGCAGGAAGCCGCAATCAAAAACTGGTACCCATGATTTACATAGCCCTGATGGGGCAGATATTCAAAAGAAATCCCGCCGAGAATACCGGCCCACCTTGCGGTGGGTGCCAGTATCCACTTAAGAGTATCCGTATCGCTTGTTCTGCCAAAATGCCGCATGACCAATATGACAACGATCACTGCCAGATAAAGCGGCCAGTCATTATGTATCCTTGTTTTTATCTGCATTTTATCCATATGCATATATCCTTACAACTCCATTCATCCCCGGAACAAACTTCGAAACCGGGCTGTTTATTACGGATGCGCCTTTCTGCGCCGCCATCCAAACTTTCTGACGAATACTATCAGAACCAACATTCCGCCAAGCCATAAAGCTCCAGGCTCCGAGCCGACACGATATCCCACCGCCAGATCAGATACTTCCAACGGAAGCGGCAGGGGCTGATCCACATCTGCTGCATCTCCCTCAGGATTGCGCACAACATCCAGTACCGCAATAAAGGATGTATACGGTGTGATCATGTGATAATCCAGTCCAATCTGTGTTACTTCTCTTTTCACCTTAGGATCATCGGCATCTTTTCCAAAATCAGTCAGACGTTCCACCCTCTTACGCGCCCAAAGATATCCGATGGCATTATTATCCCTGGCAGCTGCATCCTCCACATTGATCATCTGGGAATACTTGCCCTTGCCGGTCACGCCCTCGATCTGAATGGTTCCTTTTGCCTCGCCTTTCCATTTTCCAAGCAGGACGATCGGTTTCTTTGCATAAAGTGTAGGCACCACAGCCGGTTCCACATCGTATGTATCAAATCCATGAAAAGAAACTTTGATATCTGTCATAACGGGGGACTGTATGTAAGTGCGGAACTGTTCCGCCGTCCGGGCAGCTTCTCCTGTATCGGTGACAATAAAAGGCTCCCCCTGTCCGATGGATGCAATCCCCTCGATCAGGTAACGGTTCACCGAATCCCCGATGCCGAAGGAAAAGAAGTCCGCCTGCCCCATATTGTCATGGATGATTTGAAATATTTCCTTCTCACCGCTTATATACCCATCACTGATGATCACAATATTACGGGAAGTATCTGGCACTGTCGGTGTACGCACGGCATCTTCCAATGCTTCGGCAAGTTCCGTACCGCCTGCACCGGACTGTTCTTTGATCAGACAGGCTGCCTTGTTGATATTTTCCTCTGTGACGGGCACGGAGCGATTCGACATCTTAAGGGCAGAACCCGAAAAAAGGATCAGGTTAAAGCAATCTGTCTCCCGCAGTCCGGATAGCAGGTTATAGATCAGCCCCTTGGCTGTTTCTATCGGGAATCCCGACATAGAACCGGATACGTCCAGCACAAAGATATATTCCCTCGGCGGAATCTCCTCCACTTCGCAGCGTTCCGGCGGCTGTACCATGAGCATGAAAAAGTTCTCCTTTTCCCCCTGGCTGGTAATTAGTCCGGTGCTGATCTGTTCCCCCGTCAGCTTATAATTCAGAATAAAGTCCCGATTGCCCGCATAATCCGAAGGATTTTTCAGGCTGACATCTGCCGTGGTATCCCCCGTAGATTTCACTTGGATCTCATGGGAACTGCTTGTCAGTTCCGCAATCGGTACGCCGGCAGAGACGGATACATGAATATTGTAGGAATCCGCCGGTGTGGAACCATTTTTAAGATAAGGAGTGCCTGTCCATTCCTCGCGTGTGCCGGTATCATCTAATGCCGGACTGACATAGCGGGGACCAACAACAGTCGGATAAACAAACTGATAAACTCCTTCCGATGGCATGATCATCTCCGTATAGTGCAGTTCTATGCGCACCTGATCGCCGGGCATGATATTGGCCACATCCATGGTAAACACATTGGCTCTTTCCTCAGACAACATGGAAGCGCTTTTGCCTTCGCTCTTGGCCACTTCAAATTCCTCTTTTGCTTCCTCCTTCTCCTTGATGACCGCTGTCACGATCTGGCTGCCAATCTGCATCTGCATCCCATGTACCGTAACTTTTGTGGATGCCGGGAATATATATCTGGCATTGACAGGCTGACTTCCCTCATTGGCATAAGTCTGCACAACATAGGTATCCGCGATCATCCCCTCGATCGCTACATTTACATCCGTACTTTTCAGGGGAAAGCTGTCCACTCCTGTCTCTTTACTCTCCACATAAAAATAAGGCGAACAGGTTTTATCCTCGTCTTCTGCATCCTCTTTGGCATGCACCAATGGCACATAAGTTAAGAGAAGAGCAAATACGGATAAAATGCACAGTAGTTTTTTGTGTGTCTTGCATTGTCTCATGTTATCTCCATCCCTTCCTCATACCGGTTAACTGTTTTGCAGGACTATATTTCCCGCAATGGTATTGTGATGTTTTCATGCTACAATACAAAGGCATCATAACTGCATCTTTTATGCATCAAAGAACCATCAAATTTGCATCAGATTTGCATCATATCTTCCTCTTTTTCCTTTTTCTCCTCTTCTTTTTTCTCCTCTATCTGCCGCCACTCTTCACTCGTACCTTTGACAATTCGATCTAATTCCGTGACAAACTGCTCATCACATTCCTCACTGTTGTACTTGCCGGTATGTGTGATGTAAAGCAGCGTCTCCTCTTTGATCAGTTCCGCCGACTTCCGATAAAGAACCCTCTTCTCATGAAACTTAATAAAAGTACCCGATGCGGAGGCCACAGTCGCGCCGCCTAAAACGGACATCTGCACCAGGGGATTGTTGGTATCCAGACATTGCTGCAGAACGATCACTACCGTTGGCGTCACCACAGTCAAAAACTTCAACAGGTATTCAAAAAACTTGTACTGATTCGCCTTTACTACATGCCATTCAATCTGGTTTTCCACATAATCCCTTATGATCTCATTTTCTACGGACTTCGTCAGTTTGTAGATATACTTCCACTCTACCCTGCTTGCACACAGTTTTCTCATTTGCATATGGAATCCATCTCCTTTGTATTATATTTTGCGAAATACAAACCGCATATATAATTATATTTGACATTTTTCTAAAAGGCAAATATTTACCTGAGAATTGACAACATGAAATTAAAACCGACCCTCCCCCAGCTTATCGGCCCTTTTTCTCGAAAGAAACGAGAGCCCCCTCAAAACGGCATACGATACTGCTGAAAAAATAATGAAAAAGCAGATGGATGCCACAAGGATATGCATCAAGTCCGCCTTTCCTCTTAACAGCCCGCAAAATACTATACTGAATACTCCCGTACATATAATGCTGATGATAAAATCTTTCCCGGGACTGCTCTTGGTCCGTGCATGATTCCATACACCGTTTCTTACCATAAAATAGATATAAGTCAAACCGCCCACGATAAAGATTGCCGTTTCTCCTATAACCAGAGACAGATTTCCTGTTATACCCATTTGTACAATAATTGTCACCGCACATGTCAGGAACATAATACTGAACGAAAAGCTTCCTATTTTCGCCGCTTTTTGCCTTTCCAATTCGTGGTAATCGGCTACTTTTAATAAGGTTTCTTTTATTTCCTGATCCATCTCTTTGTCCTCCCTCTCTCCATTCAGGATCTCCTTGATTTCCACATGATAAAATTCTGCAATCTGTACCAAAATACTAAGATCCGGTAGATTGCTCCCTGTTTCCCACCTCGACACAGTCCTTCCCGAAACCCCTAAGGTTTCCGCCAGTTGCTCCTGCGTGATTCCTTCTTCCCTGCGAAGATGTTTTAAAAACATCCCTATTTTCTTCGGATCCATGATATGTTCTCCTTTCTCCTGCGGATTCCCTAAATTCGTGCTCCTCCTTTCCCTTGAATCTTACTCTTTCCCGAAAAGAAATGACACGACATAAAACGAGAAAAACAGATAATCCTTTTATCCTTAATCTTGTTCTGTCTACAAAAGAAAGGCACATCTATGACTCTGACCACCAATGCTTCGTCTGTCCCTGAAACCATCATGCCTCCCAAACGCCATGTCAACTGGCATGAAGCCGCCGCCTGTGCAGTGCAGATTGAATTGCATAACTACACAGATATACTGGATTTTCAGACGGAATATATCCTGGGCAGCAACAGCTATCGTATCGACCTTCTGGTCATCCGGAAACTGTCTGATCTGATAATCCCTAAAAACATTGCCCGCAGTTTTAAACGCTACAATCTGTTTGAGATCAAGGGTTTTCATTCTTCCCTGACGATCAGTTCCTACTACAAGACCATTGGTTACGCCGGACTTCTAATCGATCAGATCAGCGGACCGGAACAATTCAGCAGTCTTGATGTCACCCTATCTTTCCTAGCTTTTCATCATCCCAGAAAGCTGATAAAACATCTACGAAATGAACGTCATTTAACAGTTGCAAATCTCTCGCCGAGAGTATATGATATCATTAATAAGACATTTAAAATACAGATTATCGTCACTCAAGAACTGCCGCCTGAAGAAAATCTCTATCTGCACTGCCTGACAGATCGCTTACAGGATGCTTCTTTAGCCCGCCGCCTTGCCGATGATTATACCATACATAAGGATCAGGATATTTATACGAAATATCTGCATCACCTAACAACCGCCAATATCAAAACGAAAGGAGAACGCTCTATGGTATGTGAAGGACTTTTTAACCTGTTTGGTACAAGTTCTGAGGAGATTATTGCACGAGCTAAAATGGAGTCCAAAAACGAGTCCGATGCGTATTATCTTCCGAAAATTAATAATTTATCTTCTCAGGTTGATTATCTGAAAAATCTGTTAAGACAGAATAATATTTCTTTTGACACGGAATCCATGTCAGATGAAGGTAACATCTCCATATAGTCATATTCCCTTTCGCTATTCAGATTCTCCTTCTTTAGAGATTACTTAGAGATAAGGTTGCTATAATAAATTGGGGAATTTATTTTCTCACAAAGTACGTAAGCAGCAAACCATGTATCTTACATAACAGGAGGGAGAAAATTGAGCAACTTCAGAATGAAGAAAAAAATGAGAAGATTTAGCATCACAAAAAGAATCGCTGCCTGTCTGATGACGCTGACCCTTGCCGCCGGATTGTTCACCGGCTGCGGTGACAATAGTGCCTCGACCGGCAATACAGACGGTAGTGAAGCCAACAGTTCGCCGGCAGTGGAAGGAGCAGCACAGGACGAGGAACAGGGAACTGCCATGGGCCGCTATGTGGAGAAAGAAGCTGATCTTGGCGAAAACAGCCTTACGGACTGGAACAGCCGTGTGTTCCCGATGACGGACGGCAGTTATCTTTTGTCGGATAACAGCGGATTTGTCCTGCGCTCACGAGATAATGGCGCAAGCTGGGTGCCGGAGGATTTACCTTGGCTTAAACAGATGAAAGCAGACAACAAATACATTCTGACCATGGCCTTTGGCCCGGATCAGACAGCCGCCGTGATATGGACGGAACCTGAGGAAAACAGCGGTGGTGACGGCAACGGCGTTCAGCTCAAAATGGATATGCAGCTCACGATCATAAAGCCGGATGGTACGGAAATTCCGGCAGATATCAATCTGGAAGCCGAGGATATGTGGGTCAACAGCGTATCTATATCCGACACTGGGAGGATTATCGTCAGTACTCTGGGCTCCAACCTGTATGAAGTCCAGCCAGATGGAAGCTGCGAGAAATTCCTGAATGTGGGAGACGGAAGCCCGGCGCTAGTGCGGTTTCACGGCAATATCATGCTTCTGGATGGATGGGGATATGATGTGCCTCTTCTTTATGATATGGATGAGAAGGAATACATCGAAGATCAGGTCCTGATAGATTTTGTCAGAGAGAATTTTGCCAGCAGAGACTGTAATTCAGGCAGAAGCTATGACCTGTTTCTGGTTTCCGGCGGCGATGACGTCATTTATCTGGCCGGACAGACCGGGATATACCGCCATGTGCTGGGCGGCAGCGCCATGGAGCAGATCCTGGACGGAAGCCTGACCATTCTGGGCAATCCCACCTGTCAGATCATGGATATGCTTGTGGTCGATAACAACGAATTCGTGGTACTGCTGACCGGAGAAAAAATGACCCGCTTCGTCTACGATCCCGATGTCCCTTCCAGACCTGATGAAAAGCTGCAGGTATGGAGTCTGGAGGATGAGGCCGTGATACGACAGGCAATCAGCCTCTATCAGAAGGAGAACCCGGCAGTCTATGTAGAATATGAGGTCGGCCTGAACGGGAACTCCATGACCAGGGAAGATGCCATCAAAAACCTGAATACGCGTACCATGGCCGGAAAAGGACCTGATGTCCTGGTTCTGGATAACATGCCTATGGATTCTTACATTGAAAAGGGAATCCTTATGGACATCTCACCACTTCTGGGGAACATGAGCGGAGAGGATGCTGTTTTCCCGAATGTAGTGGATGCTTTCAGAGAGGACAGCCATGTCTATATGGTGCCCTGCGGCATTCAGCTTCCCTATGTTCTCGGCAGAACCAAAGACATATCAAAAATGACAAGTATGTCAGGTACAGTGAATGTCCTGAAAGAAATGCGGGAACAAAACCCCGGCACCGATCTGCTGCGCCTTTCATCACCTAAGGGCATTATGCGGGTATTCTCCCTGACATGTGCACCAGCCTGGCGAACAGAAGAAGGCGCCCTTAACGCGGAAGCTATCTCTGATTTCCTGACACAGGCAAAGCAGATCTATGACATACAGATGGACGGTCTTTCGGAAGAAGCAGTTCAGTCATGGGAAGCTGAAAAGGAAGTTTATCTTAGCTACTATAGCGTAAACGGTGAAGATCTGGAGGAAGCAGATGAGATCAGGACTCGTCATCAGGGAATATATTTTATGAGCCAGGCACAGCAGGTTGCGGTAGGCTCCACGGATAATATTGGTGAATATAACTGCCATCTGTCCCTTCCCAAATCAGAAGGCTTTGAGGACTGCAGCGTCCTCCCGATGAACGGCCAGTGCAGTAACGTGTTCTGGGCTAAGACCCTTTTGGGAATCAACGCTTCTTCCGCAAATGCAGACCGGGCACAGGATTTCATAAAGACTGCGCTCCGCACGGAGGTGCAGGTTGATATGGAGAACGGTTTCCCGGTGACACAAAAAGCTATCATGGACAGTTATGAAGCCCAGTGGAAACTGTATAAAGATAACGACTATGTATCCGGGTCGGGTGGTGCCATTGATCCCGATGGAAACGAAGTCATCCTGTTGATCCGGATTCCGGATGAGGCGGAGGTGAAAGAACTGATACAGTGGATCGAGTCCATGGACACTGCCTATGTGGAGGATAAGACCTTCGAAAATGTGGTTTACGAAGAAGGCGCGGCCTATATGCAGGGAGAAAAGAGTCTGGAGGAAGCCATGAACTCCATCGAGACAAGACTCGGCATTTATCTGGCGGAATAGTTTTTAAATAGGCACAAAATGATATGGGGAAGCGTCACAACATAACGAAATGCAGTTATGGAGTGGCGCTTTCTCCGCAATACAACTGCCAGAAGAATTATAGGATTAAGATTTCATATAGTTTTAATAACTATCAAAAGAAGTAAAGAAAGCTCTACTCTGTAATATTTACATGTAAAGCAATTGCATTTGCCCTCCAAACGTAGTATTCTATATAATAATAATCAGACAGCTTTTCAGTCAGCCTGTTATCATCTTCTGTATGTCAGAATACTTTACACAAGGAAGATTTACGATATGAGCGAAACATTCCATATTATCAGTGACGGTTCCTGCGATCTGCCGCTGGAACTTGTAAAAGAGAAAAACATCACGGTTGTCCCTTTTTATGTATCTTTTGATGAGGAACATTATTTGAAGGAAAATGTGGAGATCGGCATCCGTGATTTCTATCAGATGATGGTGGACAAGAAGGGGGTATACCCCAAATCCTCCATGCCATCCATTCAGGATTATGAGGAGGCTTTTCATCCCTTTGCCGAGGCAGGAACCCCTGTCATCTGTATCTGTATTACCACGAAATTCAGTGGCTCCATGCAGTCCGCGCTCAATGCCAGGGAACTGATCCTGGAAAAATATCCCCAGGCCCAGATCACTGTAATTGACGCCACCATCAACACCGTCCTGCAGGGACAGTATGTGCTGGAAGCCGTGGAACTGCGAGATCAGGGCGTCAGCTATCAGGATGCCATAACACGGTTGGAAACGATCAAAAGCACCGGCCGGATCTTCTTTACCGTGGGCAACATGGAATATTTAAAACATGGCGGACGCATCGGAAAAGTAGCCGCCCTGGCCGGCGGTGCCTTGGATATCCGACCCATCATCACCTTAAAACAGGGAGAAATCTTTCCTTCCGGTATTGACCGCGGCCGGAAACGCACTTTAAAGAAAGTCATGAACCTTCTTTTGGATTACCTGCAAAAAAGCAGTCTGGGAATCGACTGCTACAGTATCGCAGTAGGATACGGCTATGACATAGAGGAAGGCGCTGCCTTCCGCGACCAGGCTCTTACCACCCTGCGGGCCAAAGGATATGATATAGAGCAGATACCTGTATATCAGATCGGCGCCACGATCGGCGTGCATACTGGTCCTTATCCGCTGGGGTTTGGGATTATTGAGAAAGGGATTCATTCGTAGAAAAAGCGCCCTGCTTGATCGCAGAGGCGCTTTTTATTATCATTCAAATAACTGTGCCTGACAAAAACTTTACGTCATCGCCGCGCCGTCAACCGAAAGAATCTCCCCTGTGACATAAGACGCCATATCGCTTGCAAGAAATAGGAATGCATTGGCCACATCCTCCGGCTCTCCCACACGTCCCAGCGGGATTGTCGCAGTAATGCGCTGCACCATCTCTTCCGGAAGCGCCGCCACCATATCGGTTCTTGTCACACCAGGCGCCACCGCATTGACACGGATCTGATCCCTGCCCAGCTCTCTTGCCAAAGATTTGGTGAGGCCGTTTACTGCAAACTTCGATGCCGGGTAACCCACACCTGCCGGCTGTCCATAGATACTGACCATGGAACTGGTATTCAAGATAACACCACCCCCCTGCTCTTTCATAATCTTTGCCGCCGCCTGTGCGCAGATAAAGACGGAATTTAAATTCAGGTCAATCACTTTCTCAAAGTCTTCCGGCTTGTACTCATAAAAACTGTCACGCGCAGACACCCCTGCGTTATTGACCAGAATATCCAGACTGCCGTAAGTGTCCTTTACTTTCGTGAACACTTCTTCCACTTCCCCGGCATTCATCAGGTTTGGCCAATACCCGACCACCTCGGCATTCGTGTCTTCCTCTTTGATCTTTTGGAGCGCTTTATCGACCGTCTCCTGTCTGGAACCCAGCAAAACTACCTTCGCGCCGTTTTC
>CAYUKT010000041.1:0-11772 GCA_964445285.1 uncultured Bacteroides sp.
CTGACGATATGTATTGATAACTGCAGCGGAAGCCAGGCAAAAAAGCGTTTGGAAACTGCGACTAAAAAATATCTTTCGCTTCCCAGAACTTCTAGAAAGGAACTGGAAGATGACAGAAAAGGAAGCATTACAGTGGTCTATGATTATACACCTGCAGTGACAGTGGATACAGATGATCCTCTCCAGAGGTTTGGTTATGTCAAAGTGGAAGGGACTTCGTTTACTGTAAGCGAACCTTTTTCCATTCTGGAAATTGAACCCATCATATACACATATGCCACAGAAGAACAGAAATCTATCCTGCGGGAACAGTTCGAGGTAATGCCGTTCCCGATAAAAACGATCCGTCTGGAAAGGATTTTTGTAGATAAAATATTTGCGGCAGAATTTTATTATGAACGTGCAATGTACTTTGATGCTGCAAAGCATATCTATGATGTGGGTGTTATGCTGGATCTGCAGCCGATCCAGGATATGCTTGGGAATACTGGCCTGTTTCTTGAAATGTCTGGATATAAGAGATTGGAAGAAACACGGAGGACGGGCAGTGATTTGGCAGACAAAAAGTTCTCTGATTTTAAGATATTCTATGGTATGTCTGATAATACAGCTCTCAAAGGAGCTTATCAGAATATGCAGAAAAATTATGTTTTTTCAGAAAAAGATTTACTTCCATTTGAATTTGTCACAAACCAGTGGAAAAAGCTACAAGACATTTTAAGCGGCATATAAGAAAGTATAGATAGATATGGAAAAAGGAGAAGTAGAATATGGATACACTAGAAGAATTTTAGAGATTAACGCACTTATTCCTTCCTGTTTAATGACGGCATCTGTTTTCATAATCATCCCTCCATTTCATTTACAAAAACAATAGGATATACGATTTTAATTTCCGGTATTGGCGTGTTCAGTAATTTCTTATCGGTAGTTATATAATATTCGCACTGGGCAGCTACAGCGCAGGAGATTGCAGTTTTTCGGCAGACTGGCAAGCCTGCAACAGTTCTTTTGCACCGTCATGGAGTATCAGCTGCGTTTCGTGCCCGCGGAAATATTCATTGGGATCTCTGGATTTCCGGGAATCCCCCTGTTTATCCGCTGGCCATTCGTTATAGAAAAAAATTTCGGCAAACACGGTTGAAAAACTCCCTAAAGTAGTAGAAAATAGTATTATCACGAATAAAAACCATACACAATGGAGAAGAAAAGCTGATGGATCATAATGAAGTAAAAAGCATCCTGTTTTCGCTGGGCGCAGATTTATGCGGGATCGCAGGCGTAGACAGGTTCGAAGAGGCACCGGAAGGGTATCATCCGCTGGATGTACTGCCGGTATGTAAATCCGTTATTTCCTTTGCCTGCCGGTTCCCGGTGGGAACGCTGGCCTGCAGATCTGCGGTGCCTTATACCAGAGTGAGGAACTCCATCACAGCTAAACTGGACGCGATAGCCCTGGATTTCTGTATAGAGATGGAAAAGAGAGGGAATTTGGCAGTATGGTCTGGCTGGGGGCAGTGTTAACGGAAATAGAATTAGAGCCTGATCCCATACAGGATCCAATATGTGACGACTGCAATCTATGCGTCAAAGTCCGTCCGGTCAATGCATTGGAAGATGTGCAGCTAAAACAGCAGCTGTGCTGGGATCATGCTTTCGGGGATAATAAACAGACACAGAACTGGGAAATCTCCTGCCATAAGTGCCGTGATATCTGCCCCTGTCTGCTTGGCAGCAAGAACCGGATTTTGGCAGATCGTATTCGACAGGATTGATCATCAAAGAGTGAGGAGAAGATGACGCACGAAAAGATTACCTATTACCGCAGCGAAAAAGAGATAACTTACATCCATTGTGAAAATTGTAGCAGGTCCTATCCGAAGCATACCCATGCGGAACATGTAGTGGCGGGAGTTGTTTTACAGGGAAGTGTCTGTATTATCTGCAGCGGACAGAAAAGGACATGTGGTGCAGGAGAATGGTTTTACATAGAACAGGATACGCCCCATGCCATAGAGCCGGCGGAAGATAGGACGTATTCTATCGTAAGTATGTGCATTCCGGTCATATCATCCGAAAAGAGACAGGAAGATATTGATGCCATACAGTTAAAGCAATTGATCTTGGGTACGCCGCAGCTACCTTTTTCCATAAAAGATATGGCAGACAGCATTGCCTTAAGTCCCTATCATATGATTCGGAAATTCAGGGATGCCTGCGGCTTGACACCGCATCAATTTCAGATACAATGCAGAGTCAGAAAGGCGCAGAAATTACTGGAAGAAGGGTACAGCGTGATCGAAGCGGCTTATGCCGCAGGATTTTGCGACCAGAGCCACTTCGATAGATGTTTTCATAGAATTGTCAGAATGACGCCGGGAGAATATAAGAAAGCAGTTAAAGTTTTTTCTTTCCCGATGTGATCATGCGGTTGGGGATGTCTGTATGGAGATCTGTTTCAGCACAAAGCTGGCATAAACTTTGCAAACAGATACAGTCCTGTCTCTTTGGCATTGACTTCATGGGGAATGCCGGCAGGAAGGATGGAAATGGTTCCTGGTTCATAAGGGATTACAGCGCTCTCATGGATGCATATGCCCGAACCGGCAATCACCTCGTGGGTTTCTAACTGTGTCTCATGTGTGTGGTTTCCGATGCTTTTACCCGGTGCGATACGAACCAGATGATAGCTGAATTGTCCCTGTGTGTCTTTGGCGGTGACGATGTGTTTGAGTTCCACACCCTCAAAGGCGGGATGTTTCGACCAGGAAATCTCTGAGAAGGAAATGTTTTGTGATGGCAGTTTGAGAAAACCCTGGTCAAATGTTTCAAAAAGTGCCTGCAAGGCAGCTTCCTTTTTCTCCATTTCTGTGATTGTACTTCCTTTTTTTGAATTTTGTTGAGACATTGTATGTTCCTCCTTTTGTCGAACAGATGTATTTATGTCTGTTATTATATAGGCAGTCAGGAAAACAGGCTTGGATAAAATTGCGGTTTGGGGTAAGATGAAAGTGCAGCGGATTTTGTAAGATGATATTTATAAAATTTTTTTCATATAAACATGACAGATAGATGTCATGTTTGCGCGTGTATAATTTGAGAGGAGAAGGGATGAAGATAGACAGACAGCTTGGTATCTTGTCCATATTGTTACAGCGGGATACGGTGACAGCGCCTTATTTGGCGGAACAGTTTGAAGTTTCCAGGCGGACGATCAATCGGGATATCGAAGATCTGTGCCGGGCGGGGATTCCCATAATGACCAGGCAGGGAGTGGGCGGCGGCATTTCCATCATGGACGGTTACAGAGTAGACAGGACATTGTTTACCAACGCGGAAATGCTGGATATTCTTGCTGGTCTTAGAAGCCTTGACAGTGTGAACGGCACGAACCGTTATGGAAAATTGATGGAGAAACTTTCCGCAGGCTGTTCCGATTTTATGGTGGGTGATCAGTCTGTACTCATTGACCTTTCCTCCTGGTATAAAGAGTCTTTGGCGCCAAAGATTGAGTTGATACGCACGGCAATCGAAAAGGGAAGGGAACTGGAGTTTGTGTATTATGCGCCGGCAGGAGAGTCGATTCGCCGTATCGAACCATATTATCTGATCTTCCGCTGGTCTAGCTGGTATGTATGGGGATTTTGTAAGATGAAAGAGGACTTCCGCCTGTTTAAGCTAAATCGCATGGACAAGACCCAAATTACGGAACGTGTATTTATCAAAAGACGGGTGCCGATGCCGGATCTTGATAATGAAAAGATTTTTCCCGGCGGCATTAAAGTAAAAGCGCTTTTTGAAGCGGAGTGTAAATGGCGTCTGGTGGAGGAATTCGGAACAGCCTGCTTTCAGGAAACGGAAGAGGGGAAACTTCTGTTTCTGGCAGACTATACAAGCAGAGAGGAACTGCTTACCTGGCTGCTGACTTTCAAGGATAAGGTGGAACTTTTGGAACCTGTGTATTTGAGGAACAAAATCAGGGACAGCGCCTTACGTATCGCTGAAAAATATATGGGGGAAGAGAAAAACTGATGCAGTGATCAGAAGATGGCAATAAGATTACAATATGACGGAGGAGGGAAATAGAATATATATGAGATACACATGGATTGATGAATTTTTACTACAAAAGCCCGGTGTTACCAAAGATTTGAAAGAAGAGTGGAATTGGATCCGCTATCAGATTGGCGGGAAGCTGTTTGCGGCGGTCTGTCTGGGAGAGGATAATGAGCCGTATTATATCACATTGAAACTGGAACCGGCGGAAGGGGATTTCCTGCGGCAGCAGTACGAGGATATTGTGCCCGGTTATTATATGAATAAGGAGCACTGGAACTCTGTCAAACCGGACGGAGCAGTACCGGACGATCTCTTAAAGGATTTACTGGACAAGTCCTATCAGCTTGTACTCAGCGGGCTCAGTAAGAAAAAACGGCAGGAGATTTTGGGTGAAGCAGACTGATGCTAAAGAGACAGATCTGTCAATACGATATCCATACGATATCTCAACGAAGTGTAATAATAGAAGGCCAAAGATAAGGAGGAAATTATGGCATTTGATTATAAGAAAGAATACAAAGAGTTTTATCTTCCCAAGAACCGTCCGGGTATCATCGAGGTGCCGCCCATGAACTTTATTGCGGTCCGCGGCAAGGGAGATCCTAACGCAGAGGGCAGCGAGTATAAGGAGTCTATCGGCCTGCTTTATGGGATTGCTTTTACCATCAAGATGAGCAAAAAGGGGGATCATCGGATTGAAGGATATTTCGATTATGTGGTGCCGCCTCTTGAGGGCTTCTGGTGGCAGGAGGGCATGCAGGGAATGGATTATGCACACAAAGAGGATTTTCAGTTTATCTCCGTAATACGACTTCCGGACTTTGTCACCAGCAAAGATTTTGACTGGGCCATAGAAGAGGCGGCGAGGAAGAAAAAAACAGATTTTTCCAGGGTGGAATTTTTTACTTATGAAGAAGGATTGTGCGTACAGTGTATGCATATCGGCCCTTATGACGATGAACCGGCTACAGTGCAGGCTATGCATGAGTATATGACCGCGCAGGGCTATGCACTGGATATAACGGAGCAAAGGATGCACCATGAAATTTATCTGAGCGATGTCAGAAGAGTGGCGCCCTCTAAATTAAAGACTGTTGTCAGACATCCGGTGAAAAAGCTATAAGGTCTCTTTTTCACCATATTCGGCATATCGTCCTTTCTTCGTACGTTTAACCTCATAGAGGGCCTCGTCCGCATGGGCGAGCAGATCCTCGATGCCCATATCCGGCGTATCTGTCCATGCATAGCCGGCGGAGACAGATATGATTTTTAGCTGGCTGGATGACACGGCAACCTCATGCTGGGAGAGCATTTCGTAGAAGGCATCCAGCAAATCCGTAATCTCGTTTACAGCGCTGCAATCGAATAACATCATACAGAATTCGTCACCGGAACGCCTTGCAGACTGACAATGTTCTTTCGGCATTCTCAGCATGATCTCAGCAAACTCCTGAAGATACAGATCACCGGCATCATGTCCGTAGGTGTCGTTGATGGATTTGAAGAAATCCAGATCGAGCATTACTATGGCACATATTTGGCCGGATGGCATTGCATGCAGGATTTTGGCGGCAAGATGCTTGAAAGGATTATATTTATACAGCCTGGTCAGGGGATCATGTGTATTTTCATATTGCATTCGTTTTTTCTGAAGCATATCTTTGGTGACATCCGATATGACGCCGAGGCGCCCGTCCTCAGACTCGGACATGTGTATGCGGATATACTTGGCATCACTGATCTGGTAGGTATCCGTTTCTCCCTCCACAGGCGTTTGCGTGATCGTACGGATATACTGGTCAAATTTGGCATAGTCCCGGTAGAGCTGTGCTGCTTCCTGATCAGATAAATCCAGCAGTCCGCTGAGGCCGGAGGTAACAAAAAGATTTTTGCCGTCCTGGCCATATTCAAAGGCGGCCAGAGGGATGCCGCTGATCTCGATGATAGCGGAGATACGGTCTGAAAGGCTGATGATACTTTTGACCATCTTATTGATGCCTGTGCTCAATTCCTCAAATTCACGGTTACCGCCCACAGCGACCTGGGTATCTAAATTCCCATTGGTGATCATGGTGAGGTTTTCATTGATACGGTGTATTCCGTTGATTACCTTCTGTTCTACAAGATAGGTTAAAAGAAGGATGACAGCCGCCTCAATGCACAACAGGCATACAAGGGTGGCCAACATACCCAGCCATAATCGGCGCATCAGAATATTTCGCGGCAGGGCGGCGCACAACAATACATTGTCATATTGCCTGCTCATCACATACATCCGATGACCGTCACGTCCTAGTTTATAGGCGCCTTTTGAACAGTCCATCAACTCTTCCAGTTGGTAGCATTCCGCGTCAAAGTCCTGATTCATGCCGTTGGAATGTCCCAGCATTTCGCCGGTTTGGGTATCAACCACAAACAATTCCTCACCCTTGTCGGTCGGGAACTTGGAAAAGATATATTCGTAGGTGTTTCTTGACTGCGCCTCTAGCTGTCTTGTGGGAGTTAACCCCACCTGAATGAAGCCTTTCTTTGCTTTTCTGGCAACGCCGATGTATTGCATGATCTTCCCTTCCGCCGCATTGGGCTGGGCATCCTGAATGAAATAGGCGTCCTCATCATTGCTCTCCAGCAGGGGGATAAAGGCGTTTGTCTGCGGATGATCATGCATGTCCATCCCAATATACTTAGAAACAGACCCCGCTACAATAAAGCCGTTCTCATCGATGACGTGTATCTCATCCACATTGAGGAGATTGGCCAGATACTGTAACTCCGAGACATCCATGGATATTTCTTCCAGATTATCCAGAACGTAAGCGGCGGCCTTGGCCCGGGTCAGATAATCTTCGTCCAGTCCCTCCCGCAAAAGGCGCAGTTCCTCCCGGTTGTTTTCCAGTGTATGGATCATCTGTTCCGTTTTCGTATAAAAGGTATCGTACTGTCTGGACTCCAAAGTGCTTCGGCTACAGATGAAGTTGATCAGCAGTATCAGCGAAATAGCTGCGGTTACAATGATAAATGTATATTTAATAAAGGTTTTCTGCATATAGTGACCTGTCTTTTTTGATTTTGTATATTTCTGTCGTTATTTTTCTCAAAAACTGCCTCTTTTATCATACTTTAAACAGCATATGAATTCAATGTCATCTTTTACGCATTATTGCACAATATTACGCATCATGATGGCAGGCGCTGGCGGCAGACACGGAAGCGGCAGGAGATCCTGCCATCTTTTTGAGCAGTCTGCAGCCATAACCGTACAGGGAAATACTGTATCTGGCAGTATCCAGGAAATAGCCAAGACCTGTCTGATGGTCTACGGCCACCACAATAACAGATGCGGCTGACTTGGGGTATATGACGGTCTCCGTGATAATACGGTTCTTCCCTAGGTCTTTGATCGTGGTGAGGGTATCTTCGTTGATGTCGTCCATATATACCAACAGGATCAGACAGAGATTATTCCATTTCTTCTGCGTCCGTTCTAAACGGGATATTTCCTGGTGAAAAGCGTGTTCCGGTTCCGTGTCCCGGGTGATGCGGATGACGTAATGAATGGAATCTTTTAAAAACGACAGTTTTTTCCTGCGATAATATCCGTCCTGTGAATCTTTAAATTTATAACGCATAAGAAGCGGTTTCCAGTCATTGGGCGCAGGCAGGGCAAGTGTCTTTATCGGCTGGTTTTCGTAGGTTTGATCCATCCGTCTGCAATCGATATAAATAAGGACCGGGTAGGATTTAAATATGAAAAAAACAGCGAGGACATTACAGCCGATAAAACTGATGACAGCCAAAGGGATGATGACATTGCTGTGGAGGCTGTCCTGCATGAAAGCTGCCAGGGCTAAGGCACCAAAGGACACAAAGACCAGAAGGATTGCCAGAATCCCCATGACTTTCGCTTTTTTGATCTCTTTCTCATTAAAGATACGATTCGGCATCATAAAATCCCCCCTTTTTGCAAAAAAAAATTAATTTGCGAAGCAAATTTACTTTTATTATAACCTCATTGGGATGGTTATACAAATCAAATATCCCGTTGGTTCTTATTCTGGAATCCCTGAAAGGGATATGGTAAAATAAGGAGACAGAAGTGACAATACAACAATACAAAGGAAGCAGGGATACTATGAGTGAGGTAAAATGGAACGATCGCTTTAATATTGGTGTGGAGATTGTAGACCATGCGCACAAGAAACTTTTTTCCATTGTGGGGAAGCTGCTGAGCCTGACGGAAGACGCAGAGAAGCAGAAACATGCCTGCCAGGAGGGCATTAAATATTTCAAAAGTTATACCGCGAAGCATTTTGCGGAAGAAGAAGCTTATATGAAAAAAATCGGCTATGCGGATTATGAGATTCACAAGAGCCTGCATGACAATATGCAGAATCACACGCTTCCTGCGTTGGAGGAGGAGATGGAATCACAGAATTATTCGGTGGAGTCAATCCAACATTTCCTGGGTATCTGCGTAGGCTGGCTGAATGTACACATCATGATCGAGGACTGCGCCATCACGGGAAAGACTTCCCATAAATGGGTACATAAGGCATCGGAGGACGAGCTGATTTCCTTGGAAAAAGCAGTGATTCAGACATTTCACGAACTGTTCCGGTTGGAAGCGGATCTTGTCAGCGACAATTACAGTGGGGAGGATTTTGCATCCGGAAAGGTCCTGTGTTATCGGCTAAAATATCAGAAGCAGGGCGGACAGGACAGACAGGTGGTTCTGATCTATGAAGAGCAGATGGTTTTCAAGCTGATCAGCGGGCTTTTGGGCAAACAGGTTGACAGGGTGGATAAGACCATTGTGGAGGCGATGAAACTTATCTCCGATAAGTTTATGGGCTGTATGGAAACACACTTTGCCGTGAGGGAAGGGAATAAGCTGGAGAAAATTAATACCCTGACCTTTGAACAGGTGGTCAGGGCATTTGAGTTTGAAAAACAGTATCCGCCTTACAGTCTCTTGTTCCGCACGGAGAAGGGCGATTATTTTGCCATGTGTATCAGATAAAAATCTTTCGGAAGCTGCTCAATTGGTTAAATCCAGTTTTCCAGGGTTTTAGCAAGTTGATCAATATCCAGAGGCTTGGAGATATGGGCGTTCATCCCGGCATTTCTGGACATGGCTACATCTTCTGCAAAGGCGTTGGCGGACAGGCCGATGATCGGAAGATTCCTTGTGTAACTGCGGTCCAGCGCGCGGATGGCGCTGGCGGCTTCATAACCGTTCATGATCGGCATCCGGATATCCATGAAGATGATGTTGTAATATCCGTCCGGATGATCCGCTACCATGTCCACGGCGAGTTTACCGTTTTCGGCAGTCTCAATCTGGATACCGCTTGTGCCGAGAATCTCCGAGGCGATTTCCAAGTTTAATTCATTGTCATCCACGATCAGGACCCGTTTGTCCGAATAGTCGGCCTTGGCAAGATCGGCAAGCTGGTCTTGCGGTCGGACAAAAGAGCTTTCCCCGATGGGAGTCGGCACATTGTTTAAATCCTGCAACTCCAGGAAAATCGTGATGATAAACCGGGTACCCTCTCCCGGATTACTCTCTACCTTAATATCCCCGTGCATCATTTCGATGATATTTTTGGTGATGGCCATCCCCAGTCCGGTTCCCTGTACATTGGTGGCGTGTTCGTCTTTTTCCCGCTCAAAGGGCTGAAAAATCCTTGCCAGAAATTCTTCCGACATGCCGATACCATTATCTTCAAAAATAAATTCATAGCAGCCGTATCCCTTTTTCTCGGAATTCTTTTCGGAGATGGAGATACTTAAGATACCGCCGTCAGGGGTATATTTCACTGCATTTCCCAGAATATTTAAAAATACCTGCCGGATGCGCAGACTGTCACCGATCACGTGCGAATGGGTGATATTCATGGAGCGGATATTCAGATGATGATTGCGCTCCGCAATCTGGGGCCGGATCATGTCAAGGGAAGTGTCGATCAGGTTGGAGAGATTAAATTCCTCTTTGGCGAGCGTTGTCTTGCCGCTCTCAATCTGACTCATATCCAGCACATCGTTGATCAGCGCAAGCAGATGGCGGCTGGAAGAAGAAATTTTGCCAAGACAGTCTAGGACGCGTTCCTTATCGTCAATGTGCGCAATGGCGATGGTGGTCATGCCCATAATGCCGTTCATGGGTGTGCGGATATCGTGAGACATCTTGGAGAGAAAATTCGTCTTGGCGGCATTGGCCTGGTTGGCTGACTCATATGCCACCCGCAGGGCCGCGTTGCTCTCGGAGAGAGCCGTGTTGGCCTGCTCCAAGGATTCCAGACGTCCTTCCTGGTTTTTTAAAGTAATGGCAATAAAAGTCCCGAGAATCTGAAGCGTCTCGGCGACTCTCTGGGAAGTCTTGACCGGCGAGTTGTCCACGCCGAGAAAACCGAGCAGATGATTGTCCACCATGATGGGGGCTTCCACCACATTGGAGATATTCTGCGGTTTTAAAATATCGTAGATAGCGGGATGAGATTCTTTAATAGACTCCACTTCGGAAATGATGATACAATCTCCGTGAATCAGGACGTCTGTCCAGGCGGATACGGTATGCAGATCCACATCCTGCAGGTTGTCCTTTTCAGGATGGATGCCGGAAGCGCACCACTCGAAGGAGTTGGAATAGTGGGTACCCTTATCCTCAAAAATATAGGCACGTTCCGCATTCACGAAGCCGCCGATGGCGGCGAGCATTCCCTGAATTGCTGTGGGAATGTCCTCCGAGCGGCTTAATATGGCGGCCTGCTCATAGATCAATTCATGCGTTCTTTGCAGTTCGGTAATATTATCTTTATTATGGATAGTTTTTTGCGTTGTAATATCTTTTGCCATAGTCGTGTGTTCTCGCTTTGTTTTTTATCATTGTTGGATGGAGTTTGTTAATTTCCGAAGACTTACATTTATTAATATCCGGCATTCTAAGGATATAAACAGTTTGAGTATAACATAGGCCCGACCAAAAAGCTAGTTTTGGAATGCCAAATTATTGTTAAGAACGTATTTTTATACATAATCTGGGGTCATATTTCAATTAAGAGGATTTCATTATTGCATTGCAGATGGGCATTTGACTTAGAATTAGAGAAATTGGCCTATATTCCCCATGTTTTTTACACATTATTTAAGTATATTTATGCTTTTCATTAGAAGGGCATTGTGATATAATGCGATTCAGAATCAGGAAGCGTATCGGATTTGACACATAAAACCGGCAAGCTGCGAAGTGACAGACCAGCGGTGAAAGGATGAAGAACAAATGGCGGAATGGGCGGCGAATTTCAGTGACCTTTTTTATAAATGTTTTATTAGAGAAGACAGGTATAAGCTGCTTTTAAGTGGTATCGGCGTGACCATTAAGGTGTCTATTCTGGCGGTCATCATCGGTATAATGATCGGTATGCTGATTGCCATGTGCAACCTGTCCAGGAAAAAGATCCTGCGGTTTATCGGCGGCGTCTATACGGATGTGATTCGGGGAACGCCCTCGGTGACACAGTTGATGATCATCTACTTCGTGATTTTTGCTTCGGTGCAGCTGGATAAATGGATCATTGCGGCGATCGCTTTTGGTATTAATTCCGGTGCCTATGTGTCCGAGATCATCCGGGCAGGCATCCTCTCCATTGACAAAGGCCAGACGGAGGCGGGCAGATCCCTGGGCCTGAGCGCTTTTCAGACCATGAGCAGGAT
>CAYUKT010000041.1:11782-12041 GCA_964445285.1 uncultured Bacteroides sp.
AGGCGGTGAAAAATATTTTTCCGGCCCTGTGCAATGAATTTATTGTGCTGATCAAAGAGACGGCAATTGTCGGTTATGTGGGGCTGATGGATATCCAGAAGGCGGGCGACTTTATCAAGAGCGCTACCTTTATCGCCTTTATGCCTTTGATTGGGACGGCGGTCATCTATTATGTGCTCATTAAGATACTGACCTTGCTGCTTGGCAGGATAGAGGCAAGGCTTCGTAAGGCTGATGCCAGGTAGGAGGAAGAGGCCAT
>CAYUKT010000042.1:0-12002 GCA_964445285.1 uncultured Bacteroides sp.
TACATATATGATATGTCGTTCAAGTACGTGCCTAACTTTGGTTACTCGGCGGCAATGTCCTTCTTTATTTTGATTCTGGTTGCCATTCTGGCATTCCTACAGATGAAAGTAGGTGATAAGCGTGATTAAATTGAAAAAATTCGGTATGTATTTCTTTTTGTGCATAGTGTCCTTTATTTCTGTTTTTCCGCTGTACTGGATGGTGAGTGCGGCGACAAATAAGAGTGCGGAGGTCATATCCGGACGGCTGGTCCCCGGCACATATTTTGTGGAGAATTTAAAAAATCTTCTGGCGACTCAGAATGTGGGGAGAGCATTTGGCAATTCTTTTAAATATGCGGTTATCCTGACATTGGCGTCTCTGGTGGTCTGTTCCCTGGCAGGTTATGGATTTGAGATTTATCATGACAAGGGTAAAGATTTGGTCATGAATATCATCCTTCTGGCAATGATGGTGCCTTTTGTAGCAACGATGATTCCTTTGTTCCAGATGGTTTCCAAGTTTGGCTGGCTCAATACTACGATTGGGTTTATCCTGCCGACAGTATCGACTCCATTTTTGATCATGATGTTCAGACAGAGCGCCAGGTCTTTCCCGCATGATATCATGGAAGCGGCCAGAATTGATGGTCTGTCAGAGATTCGGATCTTTTTCCAGATGTTTGTGCCGACTATGCGTTCCACTTATGCGGCGGCTATGACGATCACCTTTATGAATGCCTGGAATAGTTATTTGTGGCCGAAGGTTATTATGACGGATACTACGAGTCAGACAATGCCCATGGTAGTGGCCAATCTGACAGAAGGTTATGTGACAGACTATGGTATGCTGATGTTAGCGGTGCTGATCTGTACACTGCCCACCGCAATCGTATTCTTCTGTCTGCAGAATGCTTTTGCAGAAGGTATCACGGGTGCTGTGAAATAATAGAATTCTGATAAGGCATAACAGATTGATGTGATGATTTGTGGACAAAAAGGTGTCAGGGGCGTCTGGATTTGCAAGGATGTTTTTTGGCACCTTTATTGTACCCATGTTAGCATAATAAATAGAAAATGCAGGAAAGGAGTGTTTCCAGTATATGACACAATTTGATTATAGCAAAGTGAAAGATTCGCAGTTCTTTAAGGAAAGTGTGCTTCCGGCACATTCGGCGCACAGAATTTATAAAGATAAAAAGGAATACGTGAATAAAAAAAGTTCTCTGATAAAGTCGTTGAACGGAATCTGGAAATTTTCTTATGCTATCAATATGGATTCGGCGGTAAAAGGATTTGAGAAAGATGTTTATGACTGTAAATGTTGGGCGGATATCCGGGTACCGGCGCATATCCAGATGGAGGGATATGATATTCCGCAGTACGTCAATACACAGTATCCCTGGGACGGCAGGGAAGACCTTGTGCCGGGAGAGATTCCCGAGAGATTTAATCCGGTGGCGAGTTACGTGAAATATTTTGAGGTGCCAGCATCCATGAAAGGAAAAGAAGTCCGCATTGTTTTTGAGGGAGCGGAGAGCGGCATGGCGCTCTGGCTCAATGGGGCTTATGTGGGTTACAGCGAAGACAGCTTTACACCTTCGGAGTTTGACCTGACGCCCTATCTGCGCGAGGGGGAGAATAAACTGGCAGTGCAGGTATTTAAGTGGACATCTTCGAGCTGGTGTGAGGATCAGGATTTCTTCCGTTTTTCCGGTATTTATAGGGACGTCTGGCTGTATGCGGTTCCCAGCGTACACGTGGAGGATTTCTGTGTCAGGACATTGTTTGAAGGAGATGATTTCGGACAGGCAGAGTTATCCGTGAAGTGCAGGATTTCCGGCAACGGTGCGGTAAAGATACGGCTGAAAGAACAGGACAAAGTCCTCTGGGAGGAAGAGGGATCGGCGGATGTTTCTACGGAATTCAGTAAAATGGTTAACGGGATAAGACTTTGGAGCGCGGAGGATCCTTATCTGTATGAACTGGAGATAGAGACATTGAGCCAGGAAGGCAGTCTGTGCGAATACATTATGCAGCCGGTAGGCTTCCGGAAGTTTGAAATGAAAAACAACAGAATGCTGTTAAATGGTAAGCGTATTGTATTTAAGGGCGCCAACAGACATGATTTCAGTTCTGTTTCCGGCAGGCATATTTCCTTGGAAGAACTGGAAAAAGATGTGGTGACCATGAAGCGCAGCAATATCAATGCGATTCGCACCAGCCATTATCCTGATGATGAGAGGCTGTATGAACTTTGCGACCGCTATGGGCTGTATATGATCGCAGAGAGCAATCTGGAATCTCACGGTACATGGGACGCTTATGTGAAGGGAAAGAAGGATATGTCTTTTGTTGTTCCTAAGGACAGGCAGGAGTGGAAGGAGATGCTGTTTGATCGGGTCAACTCCTGTTATCAGAGAGACAAGAATCATCCCGCCATACTGATCTGGTCACTTGGAAATGAGTCCTTTGGCGGTTCTGTACTGTATGAGATGTCTGAGTTGTTCCGCAGGCTGGACAATACCAGGCTGGTGCATTATGAGGGCGTTTTTGAAGACAGGAGTTATAATGATTCCTCGGATATGGAAAGCCGCATGTATGCTACCGCGGCGGATATTGAAAAATACCTTGCGGGCGGGGATGTGAAGCCTTTTATCTCTTGTGAATACGCACATGCCATGGGCAATTCCTGCGGTGCGATGTACAAATATACGGAGCTGGCCGATCAGGAAAATTCCGGCTATCAGGGCGGTTTTATCTGGGATTATATTGATCAGTCCATTTATAAGAAGGATCGATACGGCGAGTGGTTCCAGGCTTATGGCGGTGATTTTGGTGAGCGTCCCACAGATTATAATTTCAGTGGAAATGGCATTGCTTATGGCGGTGAGCGTGAAGCGTCTCCCAAGATGCAGGAGGTCAAATATAATTACCAGAATATTACCGTGACCGTGCATGCAGAAAGCTTTGAAGTGTGGAATAAGAATCTGTTTATTTCCACGGATGCCTTCAAATGTGCGGCACAGCTTTTACGTGATGGTATTGTTATAGAAGAAAAAGAACTTGACGGCATCTATGTGGCACCTGAAAGCCGGCTTAGTTTTCCAATGCCTTTTGTGGTACCGGAAGAGCCGGGAGAGTATGCAGTCACGATCTCCTTCCATTTAAAACAGGATACATGCTGGGCCAGGGCAGGGCATGAAGTTGCCTTTGGTCAGGCGGTGATCGCGAAGATTGAGGAGATGTCCCAAGCAAAAGTAAAACCGTACACATTGATTCGCGGCATTGATAATTTCGGTGTGCGAGGCGAGAATTTTGATGTATTATTCTCAGAGCCGTTGGGTGGACTGGTGTCCTACCGCTATGCGGGCAAAGAGTTGATCGAGGAGATACCTCGGCCGAATTTCTGGCGGGCGCCTACAGATAACGATATGGGCAATAACATGGCAGGAAGACAGGGGCAGTGGAAACTGGCCAGCATGTATGCCACCTGTAAAGGTGTGGGCAGGAAACTGGATGTACCTGGGAGGGCGTGGGAGAACCCCATTGTCCGGGAAGAGGCGGATTATGTCCGTGTGACTTATCTTTATGATCTGCAGACCACGCCGGCCGCATCCTGTCAGTTATCCTATCAGGTATATGGGGATGGCCGTATCCGCACAACATTATCCTATGATCCGGTGGAAGGTCTGCCGGATATGCCGGAGTTTGGCGTGCTGTTTAAATTCAATGCGGATTATGACTGTGTGGAATGGTACGGCAACGGTCCTGCGGAGACCTATGAGGATCGCAAACAGGGTGCAAAGCTGGGTGTCTATCGGAATAAAGCGGCGGATAACATGGCGGCGTATCTGGTGCCGCAGGAGTGTGGCAATAAGACGGATGTCCGCTATGCCAAGGTAATGGATAGACAGGGAAGAGGTATCTTGTTTACCGGGGACAACCTGAATTTTTCGGCCCTTCCTTATACACCGCATGAGATAGAAAATGCAAAGCATTCTTACGAATTGCCCAAAGTGCATTATACGGTGGTGCGTGTCGCGGCACAGCAGATGGGCGTGGGCGGTGACAACAGCTGGGGCGCACCGGTGCATCCGGAGTTCCATATCGATGTCAGTAAGAGAGTGGAGTTTGGGTTTACGTTTTGCGGAATCTAAGATAAGTTTTGAGGGATGCTTGTTGTGTGATCCCAGATAAAAATGGTGGCAGATTTTCTGGTCTGCCACCTGTCTTATTTATCATTTTGTATCTTACCATTTGCGTCATACTCTACTCCGGTCAAATGAAAATTCTCCAGAGAAATGCCGGCGTGGTCTACTTCATATTCAATCATGTTTTCCGGGGATTTTCCGGTAATTTCCGCAGCAACTTTAATTGTTTTATAATAGTATCGCTTTTTACTGTTTTCGCCGTCTGTATCAAAAACAGAGACTCCATATGCATCCGTATCGATATCGGCAAGATCGAGGATGGTTGCCCCAAGGTCAACCTGGCTTGCAGGAGTATGATCCGATTTTAAACGGCCGCGTGCGCTGCGCGGTTTTACCAGAAATACTGGACTGGTGCAGTCGGCAGTAAACCGGCCATGGTCAGCAGTGATAATAACTGCTGTATTATCATAAATATTAAGGAATTCCATTTCATCCAGGTATCTGAGTACCAGCCGCAGAGAACCCTTAATAGACGTATTCTCGTCACCAGTCTCTTCGGTCCGGCGTCCCCATTCATCAATGGCATGTGGTGCGTGTACTCCGCTGACATGAATAAATTTAAACTGTGGGCAGTCCGCATCGGCAGTAACCGGCTGGCGGTCCAAATAGTCCACGAGAGTGAGATTTTCGGGAGTATAGTAATGGTAATCACATTGCAATTGCCTTCTATGGTCAAATTCATATCCATAGAGCCATACATAGGGCTTGACAATATCGGGAAAATATTTACACATGACAAGCCGGTACAATAGGACGGTAAAAGCTTTGTGATTGGCTATTTTAAAATCGGTTTTCACAAAATTCACAGCATTGGCTCCGGCTCGTTCCGGAATAATGTCACTGTTGCTGTACAGACTCATTTCATAGCCATTTTGGATCAGTGCATCCCAATAAACCTCTTCTGCGCAGAGTGTATCAAGATAGGCAGGGACATCCGCCAATGGATAATAACGCCCGGAGAGCATAAAGGGAATGGCATACTGTGTGTTGCAATAACATCCGGCAAAATTGTCATACCAGACAAAACCGTCAAGCTGTTCTTCAAATTCAGGGACTTCCTCTAATGCCTGCTTGAAAAAATCCACATCATAATAATCCAGCACAAATACCAGCACGTTAGTATCACTGGATAGAGCCGTAAGATTTTTATCTGTTGGATATCCACATGCCGGCGTTTTGTTTTCTCTTAGACAAGGTACGACAAGAACTGCAAGAGTAACAAATAAAACAGCAGTTAGAAACAGCGATACACCCATTATGATTTTTTGAATATATTTTCTATTCCGGAGACACAATACGATACAAATACAAATTAGAATAATCCAAAAGAGCGCGTCTAAGATAAAACGCCCCCTGTACTGTGCCCAGTCAATGCTGGCGCCTGTCATCATTCCAGGCTTCAAATTAAGGAAATTGCCCTGTATGTAAATACAGATTCCAGCGCCAAAAATAACAGCGGTATAGATTTTAAGAAGTTTTCCTTTTAAAAAACAACCCAGCAGGGTGGCGGCAGTCATTGCAAATATGCCGCAGGCAAGGGGAATATACCAGAAATCTTTCAGGGAAAACCACAGATCCTGTGAGTTTATTGTATATATCTCAAAAGGAGCAAAAATACAGGAAAGAAATCCTACAAACAATATGGCACAAAATAATTCTTTTCGGGCGGAAATTCTTTCTTTCATTTATCTCTATAGCCTCATTTTTATATGTTTTCATGTATAAATGCTGTTTTTTCTTTTAACCTTATCTATTATACAGTATAATATAATAAATTTCCATAATTTTGCACTGGTCAAAGAACTGTTACCTTGTTTGGAACGGGATTTTTGGTTCAGAATAATAAGATGGGAAATCAATCTGGCGAGAGACCGGAGAACGGAGGTAAGGATGCGCAAAACAAAGATTGTATGTACACTGGGGCCGTCCACAGACAATGAGGAAGTATTGAGGCAGATGATGTTAGAAGGGATGAATGTGGCACGGTGCAACTTTTCTCACGGTACTTATGAAGACCATAAAAAGAGAATGGATATGGTCAAGAAACTTCGAAAGGAAGTAGGCAGGCCTGTGGCGATCCTGCTGGATACGAAGGGGCCTGAAGTTCGTGTCAAGAACTTTAAGGAAGGGAAGGTGGTCTTGGAGGAAGGACAGCTTTTTACCTTGACGGCCGATGAAGTGGAAGGGACGAAAGACAAGGTAAGTGTGACTTACAATCGTCTGTATGAGGATTTGGAAGTCGGTATGCGAGTGTTGATTGATGACGGACTGATCGAGATGAAGGTGGAGAAAGTGGAGAAGAACGATATCGTCTGCCGAGTGATCAACGGAGGTGTAGTTTCCAACCACAAGGGCGTCAATGTGCCGGATGTGGATCTTTCCATGCCGTATATCAGTGATAAGGACAGAGAGGATATTTTGTTTGGCATAGAGCAGGATGTCGATTTTATAGCGGCGTCTTTTGTGCAGAAGAAGGAGGATATTCTTCAGCTCCGCAAGCTGCTTGAAAAGAACGGAGGCGAGGATATCAAGATTATTTCCAAAATAGAGAATGCGCAGGGGGTGGCCAATATAGATGATATCGTGGAGGTATCGGACGGTGTTATGGTGGCCCGCGGTGATATGGGCGTGGAAATCCCCTATGAGGAAGTTCCGGTAATCCAGAAGAAGATTATCAAGAAGGTATACCGTGCGGGCAAACAGGTCATCACTGCCACACAGATGCTGGAATCCATGATCAAGAATCCCAGACCCACCAGGGCGGAGACCACAGATGTTGCCAATGCAGTTTATGACGGCACCAGCGCCATTATGCTCTCCGGGGAAACGGCGGCAGGGTCTTATCCGGTGGAGGCAGTTAAGACGATGGTAAAGATTGCGGAGCGCACGGAGCAGGATGTGGATTACCGCAAGCGGTTTTTCCTGTTTGAAAGAGAGGCGAATCCGGATGTCACGGATGCAATCTGTCATGCTACCTGTACCACGGCATTGGATTTAAATGCGACTGCCATTGTGACGGTCACCAAATCCGGCAGGTCGGCGAGAATGGTGTCCAGTTATCGGCCGAAGAGTGATATCATAAGCTGTGCTACCACAGAGAAAGTATGCAGGCAGTTATCCCTGGCGTGGGGCGTGACGCCGCTGGTGATCAAGGAAGAAAAAGACGCTTATGGATTATTTGATAAGGCGATTGCGGCCGCCGAAAAAAAGGGTCTTTTGAAAAAAGGTGATCTGACGGTCATCACTTCCGGGGTACCGATCGGGTGTTCCGGGACTACGAATATGATCAAAGTGCAGATTGTATAAATATATTCTTTATGAAAACATTGGAGAGGCGGCCAGGGAAACCGGCCCGGAGATGATTTCCCTGGCCACATAGAGCGTGCTGTCAGCTCTGGCGCTCATACTCCATTTGACTAAGGTCATGGACTGATGTTCAATCTCAATGCAGGTGATACAGCGGGGGTGGACACAGCTTCCCGTGTTATAGTAGCTGGCAGGTTCGTCAGGCAGGACGGGTCGATGGGTGTGTCCGGTGATCAGGATATGGTGATTGTCTTCGGCCCATTGATTCAATCGGACTTCACACTTATTTTTGACATGATAGTTTTTGGCAGCGCTGGTGGGATCTAATACACCCATATTTTCCAGTGGACGCCAGATATATCGGACAAGGAAGCGGGAGAGGGGCCAGAGTGTGGAATTGAGCAGGCTGGCCTGGTGTCCGTGTGTCAGGTAGAGGGATATATGGGACCTGTTGCCAGGCAGCAGGTCTGTAGTGAGTATGATGCTCTCATAAAAATTGAGATCAGGAAGGAGAGTGTGCACTCTCTTTTTTCTTTTGACAATATCATGGTTTCCATAGAGAAGATACAGCCGGTCTTCTTTACAAAATTGTGTGAAGAGCCAGAAGACATTGCTATGGATATCCATGATATTTTTCATGTTTCGGTTTTCCCACAGTTCATCGCCATCGCCCAGTTCGATATAAGTATATCCCTGTCTGTAATAATGTTCCAGCGCGGCAAAATACAGATGCTGGTTTCTTAAAAAATTGTCGGAAGAGTTACCCATACCTCGATGACAGTCGCTCATAAGGACATAGCGGGAGCGGTTTGAGAGGGGGAGCAGGGGAGCATTTAGAAAAGCACGGTCAAGACGGGAAGAAGCGCTCATGGTCAGGACTCCTTACAGTAATGTTTGTGACAGCGTTTGTTGAATCTACGCAGTCTTAAGAGTCTGCGGAAAGCTGCTGGGAGATAGTAATACAAATATAAAATCCGGTCTTCCGTACAGCAGAATGGTCTGGTGACCCATAGATAAAGTTTGCAGAAGATCCTGTTCTTCCACTGAGAAAAACGGCGCCAGAAGCGGGTGATCAGGTTATATTTTCCCGTGATATTCCGGCAGAAGACAAAGCTTACATGGAGACCTTTGACACAAATGCTGTCCTCCCAATAACCGGCTCTTTTCAGACCATCCACAAAAGCGGAGAGCATTTCCCTGTTCGGAAAGCAGATTGTGGCTTCCATGGAGAGTGCAGAAGGTTCAGAGAAGCAGCCCACCAAAAAGGCCGTAAGCCACCAGTGACGGCCGGCATTGTGGAAGCAGTCGTTTCTTCTGTTGCATAGGACGAAGGAGCAGTCCAGCATTTCATGATCCTGTGCGCAGGAAAACCAAGTGCTCTTGTAGTCTGTCTCAGGAATGATTGCGTCAGCATGATATATGCCGATTTCCGCACCGGTATTGATACCGTACTGTCCTTTCCAGAGTTCTATCAGCCAGGTTCTGCCGCGATAATCGAAATAAATAGGAAGGGCATCAAAAACCATCTGGAAACGAGGCGCCATATAGTCATAGAGCCAAGTGTACCCGGCCTGTTTCTGCCAGGCGTCTGTTGTGGAGGAAAAGATGTCGCTGTTGCAGTGGAAGCAGTAGCCGAAAGGGTATACCAGTTCTTTGAGGAGGGAACATTTGGTACTGCAGTCCATGGAACATATTTTACAGATGATTTTTTTCCTGTGACAATGAAAAAAGATACAGCCGAGAAGGGCCAGAAGAAGTAAAGCGTAGAGTAAATAATACATAACTTAATATCCTATGTGGTTTTACTCTATTTTATGACAATAGAAGAAAAATTGTTCGGGAATTTCTACACAACAAGAAACAGACAGGCAATGGGAACCGTAACAAGACTTAAGACGGTGGTCAGGATGATGCCTTGTGAGATGGAATCCGTGTCCATATCCATCTGTTTGGCGATCATGAGAGGCATGTTAGCGGCGGGAACCGCAACCATCAGGAGCATGGTATTTAAGATTAACTTATTGTCAATCAGGCCGCACATCAACAGGATACAGCCGATGGGTACAAGAATCTGCCTAAGCAGCGTAAAGACATAGAGCTTCGGATGGGAAAAAATATCCCTGGTGTTTATCTGTGCAACGGATACGCCGAGCACCAACATGGATAAAAGTGTGGTGGCGCGTCCGGTGTAAGAGAGCGTGGAAGATACAATAACGGGCACCTGAAAATCACCCAGATAAAAGATAATGGTAGCTGCGGCGGAGATGGTTCCGGCATTGATAAATTTCTGCAAGCGGCCGGAAGTTAAACTGCTTTCGGGAATCGATGCTCCTTCCGCGGCCTGCAGGGAGGCGGCCCGCTGCAGTGTGGACATGCCGAAGGTATAGATTAATAGATTGAATAACAGGTTAAAAATGGAGACAAAAATGAGGGATTCACTGCCCAATACGGCAGAAGATAACGGAATGCCGATAAAGCCCACATTGCCGAAGATGGTTAGCATTTGATAGGCATAGTGGAGTTTCTTCGGTACGCCGAGAATGTAGGGAATCAGGAAAGCGACAGCGATCAGGATTGCAAAAACCGCCGCATAGGAGACCAAGGCGATGCCCAGTTCCCGCAGGGAAACCTTAGGACCGTCATCGAAAGCGGAGCAGATTAAAAGTGCCGGGTTGGTGACATTGATGATGATGCCGGAAATCTGCTTGGAAGTTTCTTCCGATAACATCTTGCTCCGATAAAGAACCATACCGATGCCGATCAGGATGAAGATGATGATCATTTGCTGTAAAACGATTGTGACGCTCATATATATGTTTCCTTTTTCAATCTTGAATCCGAGGCCGCGGAGCGGTCCTCGTAAACGAGCTTTGCTCGTTTTTTTATTGTAGCATGTTTCTAAAAAAATGGAAGATGAAATAAATTTATTTTCTTCAATATATTTCCGTTTAGTTAAGTCTGTGGAGCAAATTACTTTTTATATGATGTACAGAAGGATAACTATAGACGAACCTACGCCAGATATTATATACTTAGTCAAAGAACCCTGCCGCAAGCAGTTACTTGACTTGCTGTCAGCGGGAATTAAGTTATGACAGGGAATCATACAGACATGTCATGTGCCGGCTTAATCCGATTCGGATATAAGGTACAGCACAGAAAAGAGGTAAGGATGCAGCAGTATATTATGGCGTTAGATCAGGGAACCACCAGTTCCCGCTGTATATTGTTTGACAAGAAGGGCAGTATCTGCAGTATGGCTCAGAAAGAATTTACCCAGATTTATCCGCAGGCAGGCTGGGTGGAGCATAATCCCCGCGAGATCTGGGCGTCCCAGCTGGCGGTGGCGATCGAGGCCATGGCCAACATCGGTGTGAGCGCTGCACAGATTGCAGGCATCGGTATTACAAATCAGCGGGAGACCACAATAGTGTGGGACAAAGAGACCGGTGAGCCGGTGTACAATGCGATTGTCTGGCAGTGCCGCAGGACGGCGGAATACATAGATGGTTTGAAAAAGCAGGGATATACGGAAACGATACGGGATAAGACAGGCCTTGTGCCGGACGCTTATTTTTCGGGGAGTAAGATTGCCTGGATCTTGGATCATGTGGAGGGCGCAAGAGAGCGCGCCGAACATGGTGAATTATTATTCGGCACGGTGGACACATGGCTGATCTGGAATTTGATGAAGGGCGCTGCCCATGTGACGGATTATACCAATGCTTCCCGCACGATGCTTTATAATATCCATACGCTGGAATGGGACGAAGAGCTTCTCGATATCCTGCGGATTCCTCGACAGATGCTGCCGGAAGTAAAACCTTCGGGTACGGTGTTTGGCATGAGCGATGGCAGTATCTTTGGTGCGCCGATTCCCATTGCGGGAGCAGCAGGGGACCAGCAGGCGGCGCTTTTTGGACAGTGCTGCTTTGAACCGGGACAGGTGAAGAATACTTACGGGACAGGCTGTTTTCTTCTGATGAATACCGGGACAGAGGCGATCGCTTCGCACAAGGGTCTTTTGACCACGGTTGCGGCCGGGGATTCTGCTAAACCGGAATATGCCCTGGAAGGCAGTGTATTTGTGGCAGGAGCGGCGGTGCAGTGGATGCGGGATGAGATGCGGATGATGAAGATTTCACAGCACTCTGAGAAGTATGCCCTGAGGGTGCCGGATACCTGCGGCGTCTATGTGGTGCCCTCCTTTGTGGGTATGGGAACCCCTTACTGGAATCCCTATGCGCGGGGTACGGTGGTTGGGATTACGAGAGGATGCCAGAAAGAGCATTTTGTAAGAGCGGTGCTGGAATCTATTGCTTATCAATCCATGGATGTGTTAAAGGCCATGGAGGAAGATGCAGGGATTCCCTTGGGGGAATTGAAAGTGGACGGCGGCGCCAGCGCCAATGATTTTCTGATGCAGTTCCAGGCGGATATCACGGGACAGGCAGTGTACCGGCCAAGCTGTATTGAGACCACTGCGCTGGGTGCGGCTTATCT
>CAYUKT010000043.1:0-11773 GCA_964445285.1 uncultured Bacteroides sp.
ATCCGGTTATAAGACCCATGCATCTCTGGATGCCTTTACGGATAAATTCTCAGATAGGATTCTGCGGCGTTATTTGGTATATACGAAGGATTTTAGGAAAGAGAAGGATGTTATCTACCTGCCGGTATATATGGTTCCGTTTCTTTAATGGAAAGATATTGAATTAGAAATTTAACCGGAATATGTATTGATATTATACAAGAAAGGACACACCCCGTGGCATTACAATTCTACTTCGGCGCATCCGGTGCCGGCAAGAGCAAAAAACTGCATCAGGACATCATAGAGGCATCGTTAAACCACCCGGAGACAAATTATCTTCTGATCGTGCCGGATCAGTTTACCATGCAGACGCAGATGGATTTGGTGCTGGAGCACCCCAAACATGCCATTATGAATGTTGACGTACTGAGTTTCGGCAGGCTGACGCATAGAATCTTGGAGGAAGTGGGCGCAGTGCAGCTGCCGGTTTTGGATGACACGGGTAAAAGTCTGGTGCTTCGCAAGGCAGCCCAAGGTGTACAGGATGACCTTACCGTGATGGGCAGTCATCTTCATAAGATTGGATATATCCACGAGGTGAAGTCCGCCATCTCAGAGTTTATGCAGTATGGGATCGGGACGAAAGAATTGGAGGAACTGACGGAGTATGCAAGGAGCCGGGGGGCACTCTATTATAAACTGCGGGATCTGGGAATCCTGTATCAGGCCTTTCAGGCATATATCCGTACCCGGTTTATCACCACGGAAGAGACGTTGGACAGGCTGCGGGAGGCATTGCCGAAGTCGCGGATCATCCGGGGCAGTGTGATCGCCTTTGACGGATTTACCGGATTTACGCCGATTCAAAACCGTGTCATTCAGGAGTTGATGAGATTGACTGATAAGGTCATCATATCGCTGACAATAGATGAGAGGGAAAATCCCTACCGGCTGGCAGGAGAACAGAAGCTGTTTTATCTGACCCAGAAGACGGTGGCGGATTTGCGCAGATTGATGCAGGAAGCGGGGGTTACAGAGGGGGAAGCGGTCTGGTGCAGGCGGTCTGGCGATGGGCGGCTTCCCAGGTTTGCAGACAATCCGGAACTTGCGCATCTGGAGCATAATCTGTTCCGGTATCCCATTGTGCCTTATCAGGGAGAGGTGGATAGCATCCATCTGTTGGAGGCATCCACACCGCGTGAAGAGTTGCATCAGACCTGTATTGCTATCCGCAGGCTTCTGCAGGAGGCTGAGAAGCAGGGGAAGGAATTATGTTATCGGGATATCGCGGTGGTGACCGGCAATATGGAAGTCTATGGACGGGATGCGGCCGAGGAGTTTATGAAGTTTGGGATGCCCATTTATCTGGATCAGACCAGGGGGATTCTGGGGAATCCGTTTGCGGCCTATCTGCGGAGTGCCTTGCAGATTGTGCTGCAGGATTTCAGTTTTGAGTCGGTTTTCCATTATCTGCGCACGGGGCTGACCGGGTTTGCGAGGGAAGATGTGGACAGGCTGGAGAATTATGTGCGGCGTTTCGGGATCCGGGGGCGGAAGCGCTGGGAAAATATTTTTATCTATAAAGAGGAAGACCAGGCGGGCGAGGAAGCGGCGCTTGCGCAGTTGGAGGCGTATAACGCCATGCGGGTGAAGCTGATGGAGCAGATCGCACCGCTGCTTGTGCCTTATAAAAAGGCAGGAGAGCTTGTACGGGCGCTCTATGAGTTTCTGGTGCACAATGAAACGCAGCAGAAACTGGCGGATTTGGAGCGAAACTTTAAACAGGAAGGAGATCTGGCCAGGGCGAAGGAATACGGGCAGATTTATCCACTGGTGATCGATCTGTTAGACCAGATTGAGGGGTTATTGGCGGATGAGGAGATGGATCTGAAGGAGTTTGGGGACATTCTGGATTCGGGACTTGCAGAGATTGAGGTGGGCACGATTCCCCAGAATGTGGATCGGATTCTGGTGGGCGATATTGAGCGGACCAGGTTGAAGCAGGTAAAGGTGCTCTTTTTCCTGGGAATCAATGACGGGAACATTCCCAAGGGTACGGGAAAAGGCGGTATCATCTCGGATATCGACAGGGAATTTATCCGGGAATCTTCGTTTGAACTGGCGCCTTCGCCCAGACAGCAGATGTATATCCAGCGGCTCTATCTGTATCTGAACATGACCAAGCCTTCTGGGGCTTTATATTTATCCTATGCCAGGGCGGATGCAGATGGGCGGAGTATGCGCCCGGCTTATCTGATCGATCTGGTACGGAAACTTTTTCCGGCGCTAATAGTGGAACAGCCGGAGACCTGTCCGGCGGCAGGACAGCTTGTGTGCGGACCGGACGGTATCAGTCTGGTGGCAGATCTGATGCGGGAGTATGCGGCGGGCCGGCTGGGGATGGAAGAGCGCCGGCAGTTATATACATTTTATCATTGTTATCACAGGGATCCCCGGTATCAGGATGCGGTGGACCGGCTTTTGGAGACCGCTTTTTACCGATATCAGGACACGCCATTGTCGGCCATGGTGACGCGGGCGCTTTACGGCGCAGTTTTGCATAACAGTGTCAGTCGGCTGGAAAAGTATGCAGCCTGTGCTTATGCGCACTTTTTGCAGTACGGGCTGGCACTTCGGGAGCGGGGGGATTACAGTTTTGAGACCGTGGATATGGGAAATGTATTCCACGGTGTGCTGGAAATCTTTGCCGGAAAACTGGTGGAGAAAGGATACACTTGGTTTGATTTTCCCGAAGAGGCAGCCAGACAGATGGTGGAGGAAGCCATCGAGGCCTACACGGCGGATTACGGGGAGACAATCCTTTACAGCAATGCCAGAAATCGTCATCTGTTAAAGCGGATAACAAGGATTCTCAACCGGACGGTGACGACTTTGCAGGCACAGCTGCGCAAAGGTGCCTTTGTGCCGGATCAGTTTGAGATGTCATTCTCTGTGCTGGAGGATCTGGATGCCCTCAATATTGCCTTGAATGAGCAGGAAAAAATGCGTCTGCGGGGGCGGATTGACCGGGTGGATACCTGCGAGGTGGAGGATAGGGTGTATGTGAAGGTGATAGATTATAAATCCGGTGACCGGAAATTTGACCTGGCGGCGCTCTACTACGGCCTGCAGTTACAGCTGGTGGTCTATATGAATGCGGCGGTGGAGATGGAGCAGAAGAAGCATCCGGATAAAGAAGTGGTTCCGGCGGCCATGCTCTATTATCATATCGCGGATCCCATGGTGGAGAATGGGGCTGAACTGACGCCGGAGCAGATCAATGCAAAATTAATGCAGGAACTCAAGATGACCGGAATAGTCAATCAAAATGACGAAGCTGTCAGACTGCTGGATACAGAATTTACGGACAAGTCGGATATTCTGCCATTAGAGCGGAAAAAAGACGGTTCTTTCTCCGCTTACTCCAGTGTCATAAAGGAGGAGGACATGCATGTGGTGTCAAATTATGTGAACTATAAAATCCGACAGCTGGGCAATGATATCCTGCGGGGGACCATTTCGGTCAATCCGTATGAGCAGAACGGAAACCAGGCCTGTACCTACTGTGCCTATAAGAGTGTCTGCGGGTATGATACAAGGATCGAGGGATATCAGATGCGTAAACTGCCTAAGATGCGCCAGGAGGAAGCCTTGGCATGTATCAGGGAGGCCTGCGGGGAAGATGAAGAAAGAAGATAGAGATAGCAAGGAAAGAACTTGGTAACAACATAGAAAGAGCAGGGCGGCAGGATGGCGATTTCATTTACAGACAAACAAAGACAGGTGATCGATACCCACGGATGCAATCTTTTGGTCTCGGCGGCGGCGGGTTCCGGCAAGACGGCGGTGCTGGTGGAGCGGATAGTAAAGATGGTGAGTGAGGGGGAGGATCCGGCGGATATCGACAGGCTGCTGGTGGTTACTTTCACTAATGCTGCAGCGGCAGAGATGCGGGAGCGGATCAGCGCAGCCTTAAATGACAGACTGGCCCGTGATCCGGAGAACGAGCATCTGCAGAGGCAGGTGACGCTTCTGTATAATGCCCAGATTACCACCATAGACAGTTTTTGTCTCTTTGTACTGCGTAATCAGTTCCATACCATCGGCCTGGATCCCGGGTTCCGGATTGGGGAGGAGGGAGAACTGCGCCTTCTAAAGAAGGATGTGTTGGCGCAGGTGTTGGAAGAGGCATATGCCCAGGCAGATCCTGCATTCCTCAATTGTATGGAGTATTTCAGCGTGGGCAGCCGGGATGAGGCGGCGGAGGAAGTGGTGTGGAAGCTGTATGATTTTGCCATGAGTATGCCTTTCCCGGAAGAATGGCTGATGGAGAGGAAGAAGGATTATGCTCTTCAGGGAATAGACCTGATGTCTTTAGATTGGATGAAAGGTATGCTGACACACGTGCGGTATCTGCTTTCTGACTGTGTGGATAAGTTACAGGCAGCTGTCAGGCTCAGCGAGGAACCGGACGGGCCGTACCATTACGGCCCCCTTTTGGAGCGGGAGCTTAAGATGGTGGAAAGGCTGAGAAAACAGTGCGGAATGTGCCTGGAGTCAGAGGGGGCAGAGGTGTCTGCAGCAGAAGATATCTGTATGCAGGGAAGTTTTCTGGATGATGACCAAATGAGTCAGCGAAAAACTGCACCAGATTACAACGCACTCTGTGCAGCTTTTGAGGACATAAAGTTTGACCGCCTTCCTTCTAAAAAGGATGACACAATCTCCCTGGTCAAGCGGGAACTGGCTAAGAGTCTTCGCAATGAGGTGAAGGAGGAACTGCAGGAGATGCGCGGGGATTTCTTTTTCCAGACCAGCGAACAGCTGGAAGCGCAGATGGCGGTCTGCGGGGCGGCAGTGGATGCGCTGGTGGATCTGACACTGCAGTTTAAGGAAGCTTTTGATGAGAAGAAGCGGGAAAAGAATCTCTTGGATTTTGATGATATCGAGCATTTTGCCCTGCAGATCCTTCTTCGTAAAGAGGGAGAGAGTTGTGTGCCTACACAGACGGCGCTTTCCTACCGGAGTCATTTTCAGGAGATCTTGATCGATGAATACCAAGACAGCAATCTGGTGCAGGAGTATCTTCTGTCTGCTGTCTCCGGCGAGGCGGAGGGCCGGTATAATCGCTTTATGGTGGGGGATGTGAAACAGAGCATCTATAAATTCCGTCTGGCCAGGCCGGAGTTATTTCTGGAAAAATATGAGGCCTATGCGGGCAAAGCGCAGGGAGCGCATGTCATGAAGATTGACCTGCACCAGAATTTCCGCAGCCGGCCGGAGGTGCTTGCCAGCGTTAACGGGATTTTTGAACAGATTATGGGGAAAGAGGTGGGCGGCATCGTCTATGATGATCTGGCAGCGCTTCATGCAGGGGCGGTGTATCCGGAGCGGAAAAGTGCCGATGTGCAGTTATCTGATTCGAAAACCTGCGGCGCAGAGACGGAACTGCTCCTTTTTCAGACCCAGGATAAGCCGGAGGAGATATCGGCCAGGGAGCAGGAAGCTTATGGAGCGGCGGCTAAGATCAAGCAGCTTTTAAGAGAGTTTCAGGTGACGGACAAGGAGACCGGGCAGCTTAGAAAAGCATCATACCGTGATATCGTAATTTTACTGCGCACGATGTCTGGTTGGGATGATGTCTTTAAGCGGGTACTGGAGGAGGAACAGATTCCCGTGCACATGACATCCAGAACGGGTTATTTTGCGGCCAGTGAGGTGCAGGAGCTCTTACATTTCCTGCGGATCTTGGACAATCCCCTGCAGGATATCCCGCTCTATGGGGTGCTGCATTCTTATCTGGGTGGTTTTACGGAAGAGGAGGTTGCGCTGATACGGTCGGCCTATCCGCGCAAGAAGTATCTGTATGATGCGTTGATATTGTGCGGCGCTGCAAAGAGAGCCGAAGAAACAATGAGTGAACCGGACAAATCTGGAGGCATGACAGAATCAGACAGATTTAAGATCATGAACGGATCAGATGGTATGTTGGAGAATACCTTATGTGAGAAGATTGCCGCCTTCTTAAAACGTCTGAATACGTACCGCAGCATGGCCATATATTTAAGTGTCCATGAACTTTTGCAGACAATCCTGCGCGAGACGGGATATCTTCACTATGTGGCGGCCAAACCGGAGGGAGGCAAACGCCGCGCCAATGTGGAAATGCTTCTGGTCAAGGCGGCGGAGTATGAGAAGACCAGCTATTTCGGACTCTATCATTTCCTGCGCTACATGGAGCAGTTGGAAAAGTATGAGGTGGACTACGGTGAGGCCGGTCTGCAGGATGAGAACGCCGATGTGGTGCGCATTATGAGCATTCATAAGAGCAAAGGACTGGAATTTCCCATCTGTATTGTAGCGGGGCTTTCCAAAAAGTTCCAGACCAGAGAAGTCAATGGCCATCTGGTGGTGGATGTGGATGCGGGCATCGGTGTGGACTATGTGAATCCGCAGATGCGCGTCCGGGGGCGGAATCTTCGCAGAAATGCCATCTCTGTCAGATTGAAAAGGGACAATCTGGCGGAGGAGCTGCGGGTGCTGTATGTGGCAATGACGAGGGCGAAGGAAAAACTGATACTGACTGCCACAGTCAAAGATGCGGAAAAGACAGCCGCATCCCTGATGCCCATACGGAAGCGGGAACAGCTGATGTTTTCCTATGGAACGCTTCTTTCGCAGGACAGCTTTCTGTCTCTTGTGCTGACTGCGCTTGCCAGAAACAGGTGTTTGGATGAATTTTACGGAATCTGCGGGCTGGAGACCTGTGAACAGGGAGCATATTATCATAAGGATATGAACATAAAAGTATATCTGAGCGGCTGGGAAGGGGCAGTGGAAGAGAAGGTAGAGGAAACCCTGATCAGGGAGGAGGCCAGGAGGCAGCTTCTGTTGTCAGATTCGGTGAAAGATGTGGATGCAGGGCTTATGACGCAGCTGTCGTATCAATTTTCCTATCAGTATCCCTATGACAACCTGAAAGAGCTCTATACCAAGACCACCGTGTCGGAGTTAAAAAAGGCCGGGATGCAGGAAGAAACCGACTTTTCGTTTAAATTATATGAGGAGGAGCCGGTGGTGCCGTATCTGCCCAAATTCATCGAGACTGACGAGAATGTCACTGGTTCTATGCGAGGCAGCGCTTTCCATAAAGTGATGGAACTCTTTGATTTCAGCAAGCTGACTAAAGAGGTCAATTCTGATAAGAAGGCGGCGGAAGAGCTTTTGCGGCAGCAGATTGACAGGATGCGGCAGGAGCAGGTGCTGTCGGAGGAATTTTATCAGATGCTTTCCGTACCGCGGCTGGCAGGTTTCCTGCAGACAGAAGCGGCTTTGCGGATGGCCGAGGCAGCCAGAGGGGGCAGACTGTATAAGGAACAGCCCTTTGTGATGGGTCTTTCGGCAGACCGGCTGAAAGCTGCTTTCCCGCCGGAAGAGACGGTGCTGATCCAGGGAATCATTGACGTGTTCTTTGAGGAGGAGGACGGTTATGTGGTGTTGGATTATAAGACGGATGCCGTGGAGCGGCCGGAAGAACTGGTGAAGCGTTACCAAGTGCAGCTTGCTTATTACAGCGAGGTGTTGGAACAGCTTTCCGGGTATCGGAAAGATGGCAGCGGCAAGCGGGTAAAGGAGCGGATCATCTATTCTTTCCGATTGGGAAAGGAGATTCCAGTTTGAACGTGCGGGGAGAAGTATGGTGCCATTTCCCGTATCATAAAAACGGTATGATGCGAAATAAGCCGCATCATACCGTTTTGTAAGTTTCGTGGTTAATCTTCCTTATAATAGTCATCGTAGTTGACCAGTTCATCTAACAGCTTTGGAAGCTGTTCGTCCATGGTCTCATTGGAGAACTGACAGGTGCCTACCGCCTTATGTCCGCCGCCGCCGTATTTTAACATCAGGCTTCCCACATTCACATGGGAGGTACGGTTTAAGACGCTGTATCCGACTGCTGCAGAGCACCCCATGCCGCCGCGGCCGTTGACGATCCATACAGAGATGTTCTGTTCAGGATACATGCTGTAGATTAAGAAGCGGTTGCCGGAGTAGATGGGATCCACCCCTCTTAAATCGGAGATGATCACGTTCTTTTCCACCCGCGTGTGCGCTTTTACCATTTCCCGGAACTTTTCGTCCTGTTCGCGGTAGATGGCAATGCGCTCCTGTACATCTGGCAGGGCGAGAATTTCTTCGGTGCTCATGGTACGGCAGCATTCCATCAGCTTTTCCATCAGCTGATAGTTGGAGATTGTAAAATTGCGCCACCTGCCAAGCCCTGTGCGGGGATCCATCAAGAAACCGACAAGGATCCATCCCGTGGGATTTTGGATCTCATCGATGGTGAGGTTGCCGGAATCTACTTTGTCCACGGCTTCCATCATATCGTCAAAATGGGAAAAACGTTCCTGCCCGCCGTAATATTCATAAATAATACGTGCGCAGGAAGGGGTGATACGGCTTTCGCCTTTATATTTGCCCTTCAGCTCATTGCGTTCGTGTTCACTGGAGTGATGGTCGAACCACAGACCGCACCCTTCCACGAAGGGAACGTTTGCCAGCACATCGTTCTCATTGATTTCTACCAGCCCATCCTGCAGATCCTTGGGATGCGCGAATTTCCAACTGTCGATCAGACCGACCTCTTTTAAGAGGGCGCCGCAGGCCAGACCGTCAAAATCAGATCGTGTTACTAATCTCATAGTCTATTCTCCTTATCCGTATAATTTCCCCGTATTCTGTCTGAACATAGCATCGAAAACACAAATATATTTCCGCCTGTCAGACAAATCTTAATAAAATTATATAAGATGTGAACAACCTTTTCAAGATAAAGATTTCGTGGTATTATGAGTAACGTATTAATAAGAAATATAAAGGCCGTTAGGATAACGGTTTTGAAGGCGTAGATAATGAATAAAAAACGGATTAAAAAAAGACTATCCTCCTCCCGGATCATACTGTTGGGTTTCCTGGGGGTAATTCTTTGCGGGGCCCTGCTTTTGATGCTGCCATTTGCCACGGCGGACGGCAGAGGCGCCTCTTTTCTGGATGCCCTGTTTGTGGCGACCTCGGCCACCTGCGTGACAGGGCTTGTGACGCAGGATACGGCCACATACTGGTCGATGTTTGGTAAGGCAGTGATTCTGGTCTTGATTCAGATTGGCGGTCTGGGCGTGATCACGATCGCGGTGTCGGTAGCCAGGTTTTCCGGCCGCAAGATCGGTCTGATGCAGCGAAGTACCATGCAGGAGGCGATTGCGGCGCCGCAGATGGGCGGTATTGTGCGGCTTACCGGCTTTATTTTGAAAATGGTGGTATTGATTGAAGTGATCGGTGCAGTATTGCTGATGCCGCCCATGATCGCAGAGTTTGGTGTGATGAGGGGAATCGGGTATTCTGTTTTTCATTCCATCTCGGCTTTCTGTAACGCGGGATTTGACCTGATGGGTGTGAAGGAACCATATTCTTCCCTGACTTCTTATCTGGGACATCCGCTGATCAACCTTGTGATCATGTTGTTGATCATAGTGGGTGGTATCGGCTTTTTGACCTGGGATGATATCCGGTGCAACCGCCTGCATCTGCGCAGGTATCGGATGCAGAGCAAGGTCATTTTATGTGTGACGGCATTTCTGCTTGTTGTGCCGGCAGTGTATTTTTATTTCTGTGAATTTGGCAGGCCTGTCTGGGAGGGCATGAGTGCAGGGGAAAAGGTGTTTGCCTCTGCTTTCCAGTCGGTCACGGCCAGAACCGCCGGATTTAACACGGTTGATCTGTCAAGATTTACGGAAGCAGGGCAGATGATCTTTATCATCCTGATGCTGATCGGCGGTTCTCCCGGTTCTACGGCGGGCGGTGTGAAAAATACTACTTTTGCGGTATTGTTTGCCACGGCCATAGCGGTGTTTCGCCGAAGGCCCAACGCCCATATTTTCGGCAGAAGGATTCCCAATGATACGGCCCACTATGCGGCCACCGTCCTGCTGCTATATACGGTGCTGTTTCTGGCGGGCGGCATTTTTATCAGTTACCAGGAAGGGATGCCGGTCATGCCGGCCCTGTTCGAGGCGGCCTCGGCCATCGGTACAGTGGGTGTGACCCTGGGCATCACGCCGACTTTAAGTGTGGCTTCCAAGCTGGTGCTGATTCTTTTGATGTTCTGGGGAAGAGTGGGCGGCATGACCATTGTTTATGCCGCATTGGCAACGAAACATCCTTACGTGTCTGAGTACCCGCAGGAGAAGATCACAGTAGGTTAGTGTGAGAAGAACTTCTAAAGACGTCCCGCCATTGGACGGGACGCCAAGAAGTACTAGAAGTTGCTTCGCAACTTCCTCTCACACTGGAGAATGCCTAAAATACAGGCATTCTCCGTATTGATTTGAGATCCCGCATTGCGGAATCATGTAGGTTAGCGTGAAAAGATAGAATAAAGCTATATTGGAGGAAAATTATGAAATCAATTTTATTGGTGGGCTTAGGAAGGTTTGGCCGTCATATCGCAGAGAAACTGAATGAGCTGGGACATCAGGTGATGGCGGTGGATAAGAAAGAAGAAAGGGTGGATGCCATCCTGCCGATCGTCACCAATGCCCAGATTGGGGACAGTACCAATGCGGAGTTCTTGAGATCTTTGGGAATCCGTAACTTTGACCTGTGTATTGTGGCCATCGGGGATGATTTCCAGAGCTCGCTGGAAACAACTTCTTTATTAAAAGAATTGGGAGCGAAGATGGTGGTCTCCCGCGCGGCGGGTGATGTGCAGGCCAAGTTCCTGTCCAGGAACGGGGCAGATGACATTGTCTATCCGGAGAAACAGCTGGCCAACTGGACAGCGATACGCTACAGTGCGGACCATATCTTTGACTACATTGAATTGGATGAGGAGCATGCGATCGTGGAAGTGTCCGTGCCAGAGGAATGGGTGGATAAGACCATTGGTGAGCTGGATGTCCGTAAACGCTATGGGCTCAATATCATGGCACTGAAAAAAGACGAGAGGATGAATCTGGCGATTACCCCGGATACCCGCGTGTCGAAGGATTATACGCTCTTAGTTTTGGGGACGATGAAACAGGTGCAGAAGGTATTCCACATTTAAAATAGAGGAAGCTGTGTTGAGAAAAGAAAATTCCGCAGACAAAAGAAAATGGAACAGTAATCCCAATATCTGGATCATGCTGCTGACGGTCGTCTGTGTGGCCGCCACGCTGGTGATGGCGGTTTATGTGCTGTGGTTTTATCGCAGCAGTTCCCATGAGGAGACGGAGCAGGCAGTCTATGATAAGTATTATATGATGATCACGGAGGACAATAAGTCCTCTATTTGGCAGTCGATCTATCAGGGGGCTTCGAAACAGGCCCTGGAGGAGAATGTGTATGTGGACTGGCTGGGGGATGATCTGTTTCAGGGATACAGCGTGGAAGATCAGATGCAGATTGCAGTCGCGGCCGGGGTGGACGGTATCATCGTGACTGCCAATGAAGATGAAAGAATGACTGAATTGGTCAATAAGGCTGCGGAGGAAGAAATCCCGGTGGTCACTCTGTATGGGGACAATACCCAGAGCGCCCGCTGTAGTTTCGTGGGGATAGGCAGCTATAATCTGGGGCATGAGTATGGAAGGCTGGCATTGCAGATCATCCGGGAGAAACTGGCCGGTCAGAGTGTGACTTATGCATTGCAGGGGGAAGATAAGGAACAGGGCACAGAAGTATACTTTGAGGAGATAAAAATAGGGAGCGCCGAACGTCCCGTGAGAGTGGCCGTGATGGTCAATTCTTA
>CAYUKT010000044.1:0-11772 GCA_964445285.1 uncultured Bacteroides sp.
GAAGGCCTACCGGATTGACCTGCAGCAATACGCCGCCTACATCGACACTTCCAATGATTTCTACTCACGAGATATCCTCGATTCCTATCTCACCATCCTACACAAACAGTACAAGCCCAAAACTGTAAAACGTAAAATTGCGAGTCTGAAAGCCTTCTTCCATTATCTCTCCTATCGAGAAATCCTATCTGAAAACCCCTTTGACAAACTCGACATACGATTCCGGGAAGCCAAACTCCTTCCCAAGACAATCCCCTTCCACTCCCTGCAAACCTTCCTGTCCACCCTGTATGCGCAGAAAGAACTGGCTTCAACAGAATACCAGAAGCATTGCTGCATTCGGGATATTGCCGTGATCGAACTTCTTTTCGCCACGGGGATGCGGATTTCTGAACTTTGTTCCTTAAAGCCGCAAAATATTGATTTGAAAAATAACACAGTCCGTATTTATGGTAAGGGCGCTAAGGAAAGGATTCTGCAAGTGGGGAATCCTGATGTATTGTCGGCCCTGAGACTGTATGATGAGACTTTCAGTAAAGATATTGAGGTTTGCGGTTATTTCTTTGTCAACCGGCTGTGTCACAAACTATCCGACCAGTCTGTGCGTTTTATGATCGACCGTTATGCCAAGCTGGCAAATCTGGAACAGCATATCACGCCTCATATGTTCCGGCACTCTTTCGCAACGCTTCTGTTGGAGCAGGATGTGGATATCCGCTATATTCAGAAGATGCTGGGGCACAGCTCCATCAGTACTACGGAGATTTATACGCATGTGTCGAATGGGAAGCAGAAGGATATTCTGTTTCATCGGCATCCACGGAATTTTATGGAGGTTGGTGGTGGATGTAGAGGGGAATGAAGGATAATTTGGAATTATCCTTCATATTATTATATATAAACTACATACATTTATCAACTATATCAATCATTTTCTTCAAGATTTATAAAATAAGTAAGGAAGACGAGCAGATACCCACAGTCCCTGCTCGTCTTCCTTACTTATTATAATTATCCTTGACCTTTCACACTAACTTTACTCCACAACCACCATCACCCGATACACCTTCGTCTCCCCCGGCTGCAAAAACTTCAACATCCCAGTCTTTCTCATCACATCCCGGCCATCCGGATAACAATTGCCGCATTCCAGGCCAAGCACATAATCCCGGACGCCCATCATCTTCCATTCCACAAAACCATCCAACTCTTTGGCATCAAATGAAATCGTAAGCCCCACATCCAGTTTAGGCTGGTAAATCCGGGCACTGCCCGACTCATCTGCAAACTTATGATAATAGCACCGTTCCTGATACCCTGCCGTGGGCTTCTCCATGTGCATCCAATTATTGATATCTTCCGCGGCATGATCATCCCTTGCTGTGACCTCCGCCGAGGGAATGGTGATCACACTGTCCTCGTCCAGAAGCGGATATCCCATATTCATATGATACAAAATTTCCAGAGGTTCTACCCTGTCTCCCGTATTCGCAATGGTATCTTCGATCACAAAACTGTTCTGTTCCGTGGACACCTGAAGTTTCCTTGAGAGCCTGAGTTTGCGTCCAAAGATGGTCTCATCCTTAGTCACGGTATGAATCACCAGCATCCCCTCTTCCTCCGTCCAGTATGCCTGCTCGCAGGGCAGATTCGCAATGGAACCATGCAATGGCAGTTCCTCTCCCTCATCATTACAGGGAGAACCCACCGCCTGCAGGCCGCAGGTCGTTAAGAATCCCGCAGTGAAGGAATGCAGCCAGTTGCCGCCAATGTTATCATAGTAGGCCGGCGCCACATAGCCGCAGGGTGACATATAGCTTAAATTCATGCCTTTGTACCGCAGTCTGGTAATATCTCCATTGCGGTCAGGGGAAACTGTCATCATCAGTCCTTTTCCGTTATTCACTTCATACAGGCGCATTCCATCGCCTTTTCCGCCCACAAGGCGGTGTTCTTCAATCCCATAGATCTGGGAATCATGTCCAATATAAGGATTCATCCTAACCTCCATTCCTCAAAAGCTACATCAGCGGTCTCACGGCCTCATACACTCTGCGGTACCGTTCAAACACCTGCATATATTTTTCATGCATCACCGCTCTGGGTTCATAAGTTACCGTCTCCTCTACCATGTGACTGGCAGCTTCTTTTAAATCTTTAAATACACCCGCTGCCACTCCCGTGAGCATGGCACTTCCCACTGTCCCGGCATCTACTGTCTTTAGGGCTGTAATGGGCAGATTGAGGACATCCGCTTTCATCTGCATCCAGACCGCTGAACGGGCGCCGCCGCCAGTGGCATTCAATCTCTCAAAACGGATACCGGAACCCTGCAATGCCTGATAATTCAAGTACATTTCATAAGCCACGCCTTCCATACACCCGCGGTAGATTTCCGCCAGTGTGGAGGCCGTAGTCAGTCCCAGAATGGCTCCTTTGGCCCCTGTATCCATATAGGGTGTGGCCGCTCCGGCGAAATGGGGCAGCACCAGCAGGCCGCTGGGCTCCGTATTCCTGTCCGCATAAGCCTGTTCCAGCAGTTCATTGACAGAAATGCCCTGTTCTTTCGCCTGTTCCATTTCCTTACGGGCCAGGTTTTCCACGCACCACTGAATCAACGCCCCGCCGGTATAGGAAAAGGCATATGCCACGTAAGTACCCGGAACCACATAGGGAACCACGGAAAAATAGCCTTCATACATGCAGTCAATCTCCGGGATATTGTCATAAATGGGCGTCAGGCACTCCACAGTTCCCGCGCCATCCACCGCCACACTTCCGTCAAAAGCACCCGCCCCCACAGCTGCTGCCACCTGGTCATGACTGATCGACACGATTCTGGTCTGTTCTGAAAGCCCCATTTTCCCCGCTTCTTCCGGAAGCATTGTTCCTGCTGTAGTACCCGTGGGTACGCAGACGGAAAAAAGATTCCGTTCAACACCCGCCGCATCCAGCACTTCTTTGCTCCACTCCAGCGCATGAATATCAAATGCCATGGTTCTGGCCGCCAGAGAATAATCAATCTGTGCCTTGCCTGTAAGCATATAAACCACATAATCTTCCATCAGGAAAATATGTTTTGCCGCCTGATAGATATCCGGCCTATGGCTCTTGATCCACATGATTTTGGAAATACTGTACATCTCGTGAGGCCGCACACCGGTGATATGGGCAATATTTCTGGCGCCAAGCCTCTCTGTCAGCGCCTGACACTCTTCTCTGCCTCTGGGATCCGTATATAGCATGGCCGGATGCAGCGGCACACCCTTCTCGTCAGTCATGACAAAGGTTTCTCCAAAGCTGGTCACCCCAATCCCGCCAATATCCGGATGTTGCGCCGCCATTTCACGGATGACCGCATATACGCCTTCCAGCAAAGCGGTAATATCAATTTCGTGGCCTCCCACTGCCCGGCGCACCGGATAATCCCGATACGCCTTGTTCAGATATCTGCCCTGTTCATCAAATACGGTACATTTACAGCCTGTAGTGCCAATATCAAGTCCTGCGATCTTCATGGTAAGCCTCCCTTCGAGTCTTTTGCTCCGGCACAAATCCGCGTTGAAACTGCTTCACACAATGAAATGTTCCGCACTACCGTGCAATACTCTACACGAATCACACTCTCCTCTAGTCAATTTCCACCCACTCATACCCCAGATAGGTAGTAAATGCCTCCTTCAAAATCTCCTTCATATGGCCGGCCCCCACCGAAGTATGATGCTTAAAGCCGCCTCTCGCCAGTCTGATCATCTTATCCTGCATATCGGGTATCTCGCAGACACCGCCGCAGCCGAAAAATGCTTCCTCAATGGGATCGTCCGTAAACGCGGCCTCGCTGGCATATACTATGATCCTGCCATCTTTGGTCTGGCAGTTGGAAAGGGTTACCTTTCCCGGTTTAATACGCCCCTCATTGGTTCCGCATCCCGAACCGGGATCATTCTTATCGAACATCTTGTGGCTGGTCACACGGCCCTGGTCGGTCATCAGGCTCTTGGGCACCGGTCCGCAGTGGAACAGGATCACCTTATTCTCTTCCTCACCATAGTTATTGTTCCAGTCCAACACTGTGGTAGGCGTCTCACTGGCAAGCGCCATGGCGCGCATGGTGATGGCGGAACACATATCAATCTCACAGGATGCGGTAATCCCGCGGTCATTCAACTCTGACAGCAATACGCAGGGACACACCCGCAGAATCTCTTCCATCTCGTTCCAACAGCGCAGGGCAATGGCATCCAGATGATATTCTTTAATATACTCATCAATAACAACCGATATTTTAGCTAACATCACCTTCTTATCCTGCAAAACTGCAGAAAAATCGGAATAGGCTTCCAGATCGGCAATCTTCTTGACCACCGCCTCCTCATCGTCCGCCTTTTTCCCTACTTTAAACACTAACTCCGACAGGTCAAAAGACTCAACATTGATCCCATACTTCTGCATGGCGATCTCATCAAAACGTACCGTCTTAAAGGCAGTCGTCCTGGCGCCGATACACCCAATATTACACCGTTTCATCCCGTTTACCACCCGACAGATGGCCGCAAAGTCGCGCAGATTGCGTGCAAAAGCATCCGACAGTGGATGTACCACATGAGGCTTCATCACCGTGAAAGGCACCTGATACTGGGTAAACACATCTGTCACGGAAAACTTGCCGCAAAAAGCATCTCTCCTGTGGGCAAAATCCATCTTGCCGATCTCATCCGGGTAAGCCTGCATCAGGATCGGCACCCCTGCATCCTGCAAAGCCGTAATGGCACCATTTTCATCCGCAAAGATAGGCATGGAAAATATCACGCCGTCATACTGGCCCTCATGGTCTTTCAGCCATTTTGCATACAAAAGCCCCTCGTCCCTGGTCTCAATCCCGCCGTATCTGGTGAGTTTGGCATCCATGGCTATGTAATCATAGCCCGCATCCGTCACCGCCTTGACCATATCTTCCCTGGCCCCATAGATCAGTTCTCCCGGCATAAATCCCCTGTTACAGAACGCCAATGCAAAAGTCATCTTTTTCCCCATCTCAGCTCTCCTTCTACTATATTATATTTAGAGGAAATTCCTCCGCTTGCCAGAGTCCGCAAAATGAATCTCGTAATCAAGGTTACTCGATTTTATAAATCCATTCCCGTATTATCTGCCATACTTTTATTTTATTCGCAAACATACTGCTTTTATATAGGAAATTGTTCTTTTTACTTTGAATTTGTTCACCAATATGATATGATTGCTATACAAAAATCCAGCAGGACTTAATGACATCCGCTTCACGGAATAGCAGGTCAGATAAGTTCCATTGCAAGAACCAATTCGCCACTTCGGATCTGATCACAAATTTTCTATAGCATAAATTACATTTTTGGAGAAAAACTCTATGATATCCAGTTTTAACCTGTCCAAACTCAATGCCCTGCTAAAAGACTTCTATCACATGACCGGTATACGCATCACGGTCTTTGACGATACCTTTCACGAGCTCGCCGCCTATCCTGTGCAGATCGCGGACTTCTGTCAGATCATCCGCACAGATGAAACGGCGGCCGCCCAATGTCATCTGTGTGACAGCCGGGCCTGTGAAATCGCATCCAGGCGCAGGGAATCCTACACTTACCAATGCCATGCGGGACTGACCGAAAGCATCACTCCCATTATTATGGGAAATATTGTGATCGGATACCTGCTATTTGGCCATGTCTTCTCTTACCCCTCTCAGGAAGAAGGCTGGCAGCATATTAGGGAATGCTGTAAAAATTATCAGATTGACATGCAGACTCTGAAAATGTTCATCAAGAAGCTCCCCTGCACCACAGAAGACTATATTGCCTCCGCCTCCCACATCATGCAGGCCGTGGCCGTCTATCTATGCATGGAACGAATGGTATCCCTGCACCAGCAGGAACTGCCCGTGCAGATTGACGCCTATATTCAGGAACATTTTACGGAAAAAATAGATGCCATACGGATTGCCAGACATTTCAAGATTGGCAAGACCCAGCTTTACGCAATTGCGCAGCAGAGCTATGGCATGGGAATTGCAGAACATATCAGGAAGCTCCGCATCGAGAAAGCCAAACACCTGTTATCAGAATGTCCGGATCTATCTCTTGCGGAGATTGCTTCCCACTGTGGATTTCATGATTATAACTATTTTATTACAGTCTTTAAGAGGATTGTTGGAATGCCGCCCAAAGCTTATGCCAGGCTGCAAGCCGAATATAACCTTTAAATAACATTCGTTATGCTTTATCTGCGCAGTTCCTCCCGCTTCCGCACAATTTCACAGAAATCCCTCTTTGCCTCCTCATACTTAGGCGGATCGCGCAGGATTGCCGAGGGATGGTAGACGGCCGTCAGCGCACAGTCTTTCCGGCACACCCAGGTACCATGCTGCCTGGTGATCTTATAGTCTGGCGAAATAATGCACTGGGCGGCCACACGGCCAAGGCAGACAATAATCCTGGGTTTTAATAGGAATGTCTCATATTTTAAATAAGGAAAACAGGCTTCCTTTTCTTCCTCTTTCGGATCACGGTTGCCGGGCGGATGGCATTTGATAATGTTGGTTATGTAGATTTCCTCCCTGCGCAGCCCGCAGTCCTGCAGCAGGCTGTCCAATACTTCCCCGGAACGCCCGACAAACGGAATCCCCTGCTGGTCTTCCTGCGCGCCGGGCGCCTCGGCGATCAGCATGATATCCGCCTGCTGGCTGCCGCGTCCCATGACCGGAAGGTTTCTGGTCTGACTGAGCGGGCACTGGGTGCAGACAGCGATGTGTTGTTCTATATCATTCCATGTGTATTGCATGGGACTGCTCCTTTGTATTATCTGTTTTGTAATATGATACACATAAATACCGGAAAAGCATAGCTTTCCTGCTATCTACTGTTTAAAAATATCGGCAAACCATTCATATGGGATCTCAAAGGTAGGTCTGCCAGCGCATCCTGCCTGAACCTCATATCTTTCATAGCATAATACGATCCCGTCCGGTGTCAGGTAACATCTCAAATCCCCTAAATTTTTCACCAACACATTATTATCAAACGCCTCGTTCCAGCCATCCATGCCCTTCATCTCACAATACTTATACACTGCGCCTGTCAGACGTTTCATATAAACACTCTCATCCACCGTAAAAAGATCATCCATATGCAGCATAAGTCCTGTTTCTCGGTCAAAGATCAGCGGCATCGCATTATTCCACTCCCGCATTCCACCTTCATAACCGCCTCTGAAGTAATACATGGAAATATATTCTTCCCCAATATATAAATGACTGTATCCGTGCTCTCTATGCCATGAAATCCATTCATCCTGATCCAATTCGCTGACTTCCTGAAAAAAGGAATCTTTATCTTCCATAGCAAGTTCCAGGAGCCCTTCCATCTGTTGGTTTAACAGCTTGTAAGAGGCAAGTTCAGAATTAAATTTAGGAAGCCTGATACTGAAATTTCCATAAGTAGATCCGTCTTCCCTTATTCCAAAAGACTCTTCATAATAAAGTTCCCCCTCTGCATCCAGATATCGTTCCGCATTTTCATCTGTTCTTCCCGGATAATAATAATTACACTCATACAAAAAAGAACTATCCAGCACTAGCTTTTCCGGCGCCAGTGGCTCCATATCCTCAAATACCACAAATTTCTCCCCGTCCAGGATATGCCAGAGTACCCCTTTTTCTTCCGATTCATAATATCTTGCAAACACCTGACCGTTTACCAGAAAAATACCCCTATTACGGCTCTCCGCATACCAGGGATAAATATCTTCCCTGCTATATTCACCGTCCGCAGCCACTTTCTCCCTTTTTACTAAAAGGCTCACTTTTCCCGTTGCCAGTTCTATCCTGCGTATTTCCTCTTCATTCATGACATAGATCTGTCCACGCGCTATCGCAAAACGCCGCACATCGGACGCAAGGATCTCCTCTTCTTTCTGTGCATTCAGACGCACCAGCTGATCCTGCTCCCCTTCCACCCAATAGAACTCTCCCCGGTAGGGAAGCACATCCCAGATCCAATCCTCTTTCTGTAAGACTTGCTCCTCCTGCTGCCCATCCGGGCTGTTTTTATAAAGTACATATCCCTTTCCTTCTTCATACAGCAGATAATAGAGCCATTCCCCATCCGTTACAAACTGCATGCACACCTGGGGAAGCAGCAATTCACAGCCGCTTCCATCCAAGTTCATGGAATAAAGATACCGGTCATCCTCCGCCGCATCCTCCAGCAACTGATAAAATGGATCATACTCCCTGTCGTAAACAGAACGGAAATAAATCTTATCCTCCAAAACAATCAGTTCCTGCATGGGAAAATCCGATAATTTCTTAAGGCCGCTCCCATCTGTCCCTACACAATAAAGTGTCCTGCTGTCACTGACATTAGTAAAATAAACTAGATCCTCCCTGACATAAATAGCTCCCGGAACCTGATCCGCCACTTCCTCTACAGGCATCCCCATCCCTTTCGTGCGGCACAGAGAATAATTCTTCGTCTGGCTTCTGAAGTAGTAATATCCGTCCGCATACGTTATGCTGTTTCCCTGATGCAGATTCTGAATACACTGTACATAAAAATCATCATCCTCAATGTCCGGTATGGCTGCCGGAGTACTTTCCTCATTCGTGCTTTCCTTGTCCTGCTGTCCTTCCCGGCCTGGCTGTGCATCGGACTCTATTGATGGTCCTGCCTCTATTTGTAATTCCGATCCCGTCTGCAGGTTCTCCTGTGACTGTCGTTCCTCCCGTGCTCCTGACGCTTGTTCTGTACTTGCTCCTGCAGTGCATCCTGTTAGGAACAGCAGGATACCTACACTGATGGCTATTTTTACTTTGTTCCTTCTCATTTCCATGCCCATGACCTTCACTATTTTATTGGTTTCCTTTCCCCAGAAACCCTTTGTAATATTCAGGGTAACGCATGGATGCATCATTTTCCCATCAGCAATGTATCATTTTTGCATCATTTATCGCCATGCTAAAAAAACAGCAGTATCACTCCTGCCATTAGCACCATAATTAATATCGGCGGCAGAATCATGGACAGCCAAAAAAACAGACCACCGCCCTCTTTTTGATACCTGGTCTTGTTGTAAGCAATATCCAGCGCCAGCCAGACACAATTATACACTATAAATTGAATTACGAATCTGCCTTCTATAACAAAACCACTCGTCAGCGCAAACCATAGAACAGTAACTGTATAGATAAGACATACGCCAAACACACCATTTAGTAAAATCGCCATAGTCCTTAGTTCCTTATGCGTGAGGAAAAATCCAAGATTCAGTACATAACAACCTCCACGTAAGACTGATACTCTCCATCTTGGTGAATCGTGACAGCGGCCTTCTGTTTCTTTTCGCTGTTGAAACCGTCCTTTGTATTGCTGTTAGGAAAGATAAAAATCCTCTCTCTTTTCTTCCTGCGTGTAATCCTCTGATACTCCAATCTCATTTTCAGACATATCGATAATATGCGCAGCCGGATTGTCCGGATCATAAATGCAGCTGTCTCTTTCCCCTTTCAGGTCAATACACATAACTTTTCCGTTTTCCGCCGGCCAGTCCTTTACCAGATCAAGCGCCTCTGTGGTTCCCTTACCATCCTGTCCGTCACACCACTCCCGCTTCCCAATCCAGTTTAACGTATCGTCCCCATCTTCCACTTCATAGTAATTGGGCTGCCATTTTCCGGTACTCTCCTCGCGCCCTCTCGTATCCTGCACCACCAGTGCATAGCCCCTCTGCACAAAACGGTAAAAGATTTCCACGCCTTTTTTCTTTCCGTAAGGCGTTCTCACAAGCACGGCCGTATAATCTCTTGCACTCATCAGAAGCGCATAGATTTTACCGTCCTCATAGAATAAATCCTTAGCCGCCTTGCAGTTCCTCTGAATATAGGCTTCTGTCCTGCGCTTCGTAAACTCCTCGCCTGAGGCAGTCACTCCATGTTCCATCCCTTTTCCTATTCAGGATAGCGCATGGATGCATCATTTTAAAATTTGCTTAAAGGGTATTCAGTACAATCCGTACTTTAAAAATATTATCCGCACACTGAAAATCCCACTGTCCGTCATATTCAGCCGCACTGCGCATCATACTTTTGACACCTATTCCGCTCTTTTCCGACTGTGGTATCCCATTCTCAAATACCACCTTACCATGGCACGAATTACTGGCCAGTATAGCCAATTTATTACTTTTCTCCTGTATCTTCACATCAATAAAAGGCTCCGCCACCTCCGCTTTCATGCAGCCATGCACTGCATTTTCCAGCACATTTCCCAAAATCGCTGTAAAGTCTATATCCTTTATTCCAATATCCTGTTTTACCGTTGCTTCCACTGTCATCCTGATTCCTGCCTGTTTTGCTTTCTGTGCATAAGCGGACAGAATACTATTGACCGTCTTATTCCCGCAAAAACATACCGAAGTTTCCATTTCTTCCGACTCAGCTTTTTCTTCCATATAACGCAGGAGTTCTTCCATTGCACCTCTTCTGGCGTATTCCATGATCACCAAATCATGATGTCTCGCGTCATGCCTGGCTCTGGCCGCCTGTTCAACCTTTTCCTTAATCATGGCAAGTGAATGTTCCAGATATGCATTGTTGAGCAGCGAATACTCCATTTCTTCTCTTGCTTTCAATTCGCTGTACGTTGCATAAATTGCCCGAAGCATAATGACATGCGTGGCAAACAATATGATACCGACTCCACAGGAAATTATCCTGTCACGCACATCACTGATCATGACATGCTGCGGATAAATCGAACAATAAATAAACAAAAAATCCCCTGCCAGAGCCACTGCCGCCATCCATTTCCAGCGCGGCCCCATATATTCTTTGATTTCTATATAAATCCGCCTGAAATAACGGTAATACAACCATACTACCACCCAAAAATAAAGGAACCGAAAGAAAATATCTGCCCACACATTCCCATCAAAAAAAATCATCGCGCCTCTGACTCCCATTCCGATTCCCCACAACTGAACAAAAGCCAGCAGGGAAACCGTGTAAAGCACCTGGGAAATGCTGCAACTGCTCATACATCGAAAGAAAATAACAGAAACGATAAAAAAAGATACGGTGATCAGTTTCCCATAACTCTGTGGATATACCAGCACCCAAATAGTCGAAACTGCAGTGCATAGCGCAATAAATACCGCATAAATACCTATCGTTTTCTTCCAGGCATACCGCGGCTTATCCATGATCAGAAACAATACGCAGCACTGTATGATCTCCATCGCATTCCGTATAATACTGACACTAACCGTCACTCCCAGAACCATAGTAATCCATATCCCCTTCTGTAACCTGCAATGCAGACACAGGCATCCTTTATATCCATTCATCCAAAACCACACAAGACAACTCTCGCAAACGAAATCATCCCCAAATAATACCACATTCACAGTATAGCATCGGCGGTGAGAAAGTTCAAATTTATTGCAGGCAAGTAATTCATCCCTTCCTGCACTAAGAGCGGCACAAAATTTATAATTCGGCTGCAAATCTGTTTACCTGATTGGTAGTTGAACAGATTACTTTCAGATATTTTGAAATAATAACCCGGCATGGATTGGTGCCATAGCCGGGTTATTATCGAGTCCATTCAGTCTCTCTCCTCCGATACAAGCTCATATAATTTTTCGCGTACATTTTTTGTTACTGCTTTGACATCCTCAGACGCTGCTGCAATTTCGTATGTTGAAGCGACCAGATTTTGGATTCGGCCGTCTACTTCTTCC
>CAYUKT010000045.1:0-2251 GCA_964445285.1 uncultured Bacteroides sp.
TGCTTGATGCGGATATCAAAGGTCTGTACCAGCAAAACGGCATCATTCATATCCTGGCCATCAGCGGGCTTCACCTCTCCATCCTTGGGATGGGATTTTATAAGATACTGCGGAAACTGCATGTGCCCAATGTGGTTAACATAATATTATCAATTGTATTGATGTACTGCTATGGGACTATGACAGGCATGGGCGTATCCATCGTGCGGGCACTTGTGATGTTTGGCTTTCATCTGGCATCAGGGCTGTTTGGACGTACCTATGATATGTTGACGGCCATGACGGTGGCGGCTCTGTCTATCCTGATACAGCAGCCCCTCTATCTGACACACAGCGGTTTCCTCTTTTCTTTCGGGGCCATCTGCGGTATCGGCCTGTTTGTGCCAGCGGTGGAGGCCCATCCGCTTTCCGATAACCGCCTGGTCAGGACGCTTATTACGGGCATGGCCATCTCCCTTTCGACCCTGCCGGTGTATTGCACATTTTACAGCGAGTTCCCACCTTACTCTGTACTGTTGAATCTGCTGGTGATTCCTTGTATGACCTTGGTTTTGACAGGTGGTATTGTCTCGATGATAATGGCTTCTTTTATCCTGCCGTTCGGAAAGTATCTGGCCTGGCCGGGTATCTGTCTATTGGGATTATATGAAAAGTGCTGTCATCTATGCCTTGCCCTGCCCGGCTGCCGGTGGATCACGGGATGTCCCAGGGCCTGGCAGACAGTTTTGTTTGTTCTGCTGCTGGCTGGGCTCTCGCTGTTTTATGAGCGCATGAAAAAATGGCAGTTCTGGGCGGTCGTCCTGTTGGCAGTATGTGTTTTGACAGTGCGGCTGCCGCAGGAATTTGAGATCACGGTGCTGGATGTGGGACAGGGAGACTGTATTTATCTGACAGATGGCGCTGGCATCCATTACTTGATTGACGGCGGCAGTTCCACCCAGAAAGACGTGGAGACCTATCAGATGCTGCCTTTCCTGAAATACAAAGGTGTGCGATATCTGGATGCTGTTTTTGTTACCCACCCGGACAGCGACCACATGAACGGTATCCAGGGAATGCTGGAGACCTATGGGGAACATGGCATAGGGATTGGCTGTCTGATCCTGCCGGATGTGGCAAAGGAGTGCAGGAATGCGGAATACCATATGCTGGAATTGCTGGCTGGAGAAGCAGGTATTCCTGTGCAGTATATCCATGATGGCCAAAAAATAAAAATGGGGAAAGTTATGTTAACTTGCATGCATCCGGAAGAAAATTTTGTCAGTGAGGATGCCAATGCCTATTCTACTGTCCTATATCTGCGTTTTGGGATGTTTACGGCGCTTTTTACAGGAGACTTGGAAGGAGAGGGGGAAAGACTGGTGATGGAGAAACTGCAAAAAAGCGGTATATCAAATGTCACAGTGCTGAAAGCGGCCCATCATGGATCGAGAAATTCTACACCGGAAGAATTTGTGGCACAGATCAGTCCAAAGATTGCCCTGATCTGTGCCGGGCGGAATAATTCTTACGGTCATCCACACCCGGAGACGCTTCAGAGGCTTGCGGCGGTGGGATGCCGCATTTACCAGACGCCTGTAAGCGGTGCGGTGACAGTCAGGGTTAAGGGCAGTAAAGTCTGGGTGGAGGAGTATTTGAAAGAATAAAAGGAATATTATGCGGGGCAGACCTTGTCTGGAATTGTCAGATCAATAAGAATGATTGGGTATAAAAGAAAGAAAAATCCCTCTATTTTCTGATACACATAAAATTTGGCAGAATATTGAATAATTTTCTCGTAAATGTTAGAATACTAGTAAATATTTTGACAGGGAAAGCGGTGACTTAAAACAGGGGGTATATACAACATGTAGCTAAACCTGTGGGGTAAAGGGGAAGCAAAGTGGAGAAATTGGTATTACATGTGCCGAAGTGGCAGGGTGAACTTGTGTTTTCGAAGGAAGTCCTGGTCTTCGCGGGGATGATCCTTCTTTTGTTTGTAGGAATCCTCTTTTGTTTTTGGGGATATAAGTTTTTCAGGACAATCCTGTTTATGGGAATTGGGACCGCATCGTGTTATGGCGGTTATCTTCTGGCAGAGCCCCTGACAGGAAATCTGGTGCTGAGAATGATCCTGACAGTCACGCTCACCTTTGTGGGCGTCTGTTTCGTGTATTTTCTGGATATTATTTTCGGGTTTATTCTGGACAGGCTGGGAATCAGAAATGCATTGGGCAAGCGCACTTATCTTTTTGCGGCGCCTCTGGGGGCG
>CAYUKT010000045.1:2351-5864 GCA_964445285.1 uncultured Bacteroides sp.
GTGCTTGATGTGACCAGAAAAGAAATCAAATACGACATCGGTCTGATCGAGACGGTGAGCATGAAAAGGCGTCTGGGAATCTACATGGAGCCAGATCCCCACAACGGCGAGGCAGGATACATGGTGCGGTCCCTCTATTTCGATACGCCCTATGACTCGGATTTTGAGCAGAAAGTAGACGGGTATGACGAGCGGCAGAAGATACGGCTGCGGGTTTATGGGGCGGATGCACAGACAGCCAAGCTGGAAATCAAGGAAAAGACCGATGCCTTCCAGCGCAAGCGCTCCCTGACACTGGACCGGGAGGAGTCCATGCGGATGATAAGCGGCGACTACCAGTTCCTGCTTGCACGGCCGGAAAGTCTGGCAAAATGGCTGTATGCCTTTTTATGCACCCGGTGTTACAGGCCTAAATGTGTGGTGGAGTATGACCGGTTTGCCTATATCCTGGATCACAATGATACACGGATCACCTTTGACCAGAATCTGCGCGCCAGCGAAGCGGAGTTTGATATCTTTGCAGATAATCCGGCCCTGTATCCGGTCAGCCCGCCCGGAGTGGTGACAATGGAGGTCAAGTATACAGGATTTCTTTTAAGCTGTCTGAAAAGCGAATTAAACCACTGTGACAAGACTCGGTGTTCCAACAGTAAATACTGCAGGGCGAGAATGATATCCAAACGAGGAAGAATATAGAGTTATGTAAACTAATTTTGGGCTTAGGGAGACTGCTTCGCATATATTGAGTCCGTGGAGCAAATTTACTTTTTTGGATGGAGGAGAAGAGATGAAAGAGGTTCTTTATAACAGTCTGCTGAATACCACCAACGGCCTGACGATCATGGATGTGATCATCAATTTTACAGCGGCGGCAGTGATCGCCTGTCTGATCTATGTTTCTTATCGGGTGTCGCATTCCGGGCCGGTATACAGTGAGCGGTTTAATGTTTCTATTGTGATGCTGACGCTGGTGACCACCCTGGTGATGAATGTGATCGGCAATAATATCGCACTTTCCTTAGGAATGGTGGGTGCCCTGTCTATTGTCCGTTTCCGGACGGCCATCAAGGATCCGCGGGATACGGCCTATATTTTCTGGGGCATAGCGGTGGGTATCTGCTGCGGTGTCTCGGATTATCTGATTGCCGGGCTGGGTTCTGCCCTGATCTTTGCGTTCCTGATCCTGTTTGGTTTTATCCGCAACAATGAGCGTATCATGGTGATCGTGAACGGGGAGGCCAAGGCCGGGGAGGAGATAGAGAAGCATATGGATGAGCTCTTTGGCGGCCGGGCGGCGCTGCGGGTGCACAACCACGTGGCCAGGACGCAGACGGAGGAGTTTATCTATGAGATATCGGATAAACAGCTTGCAAAGTCAGAGAAGAAGAACGGGAAATTGGTAAGGAATCTGTCCGGCATCGAGGGTGTGACTTCGGTCAGCCTGGTCAGACAGGATGACGAGATCAATCAATAGGAGATGGGGTTATGCCGCACAGACACAGGAGAATCTGTCTGCTTGGTGTATGTGTCCTGGTGATCCCGGTGATGATAGGACTTAGTTTCTGGCGGGGATATGTGGAATCCCGGAATAAGGCTGTCAATAAGAACACCTATTTTGACCTGCCGCCTGATCTTTATGCGGAGGATCCGCTTCGGTATCTGGATGAGGACTTTACGGTGCAGGAAGGGTTCCACAGCAATCTGCCCATCATCATCCTCTCCATGGAGGAGGAACTTGCGGATTATAAAGGATTTGATGAGCAGGATAATCAGGAATATCTCACCGGTGAGGAGTCTTATATCAAGGGACATATCAGCATTATAGACGGAGGAGCATTTGACAACTGTATATCAGACCGGCCTGCGGCCCAGAGTGACTTGTTGATCAAGAAGAGAGGGCATACCTCGTATAATTTTGACAAGGTACAGTACCTTCTGAAACTACAGACGCCGGAGGGCCTGGAAAATCCTGTGGATGTGCTGGGAATGGGAGCCCACGACAGCTGGATCTTAAACGGCAGTATGGCGGATAAGAGCATGATCCGCAATTATCTGGCATACCGGATCAGCTCCGAGGTGTCGGAGGTGTCGCCCGACAGCCAGTTCTGTGAGGTCGTCATTCAGGATGGGGACAGATACGTGTACCAGGGACTTTATCTGATGATGGAGACTGTGACAAGGGATGTCAACCGGATTCCCATCGACCGGTTTCAGGAGAAGAATCTGTATACCAGTTATATCGTCAGAAGGGACAGGTTTACCCATTTTGATATGATGCTGGATACTTACGGCAGATTATCCGGCATTTCCGAGGAATGGATCGGGCTTAAGTATCCGTCTGAAACCAGGATAACGGACCGGGCCAGGCGCTATATCGAGGAAGATTTTTCACAGATTGAACGGGTGATCTATTCTAAGGAGGAAAAAGTATTTGGCACCTATGACAGATATATCGATGTCAATTCCTTTGTGGATTATTTCCTGTTGAATGAATATTTCGGCAACTATGATGCGGGAATGCATTCTACTTATATGTATAAAAATTCCGGGGAACCCCTGAAGGTAGGGCCGGTGTGGGATTTCGACCAGGCGATGAACAATTACGCCCAGGAGGAGATGGAGACGGAGACCATGGCGTTTCAGGAGCGTCCCTTCTATGAACAGTTTACGAAAGATAAGCGTTTTGTGGATTTATTACAGTCACGGTATGCCGTGCTTCGCAAAGATACCCTGTCCCACGACCATATCTGTGATGTGATCGATGATACGACTGCCTATATACGTTCTGCCAGGGAGCGGGAGTGGTATCGCTGGGCGGCGGACTATTATGACGATTCCGGACTGAACTGGCATAATTATTATCTGGCGGATTATCTGGACGATGACAATGTACTGGTCAGCCGTTTTAACGATAATTATGACCAGGAGATTTATAATATCAAAGTGTATCTGTACAAGCACGGAAGAGCCATGGAGACTGAACTTCGTATTTTGGAGAGAAGCACGGTCTATGATACTTCCATCCGTAATGAGAATGAACTGTTCCTGGTTATCATCATGCTGTTGTTTTTCATGCCTTCCGTCATGATCATCAGAAAGGGGTAAGATGCGGTATGTTGTTGACTCATAAAATTGCAGAGGAGGCAGTGCAGGAGCGGGATTACTTTTTGTCTGCGCTGGGTGATCCTCTTGTTATCAATGGAATCAGGATTGTCTGTGTGATACTGCTTGTCTTCTTTGTGGGCAGCTATCTGAAATACAGAAAGAAGCGCTGATGTCAGAAAGGGGATAACATATGCTCTTTTCAAGTGTCGTATTTTTGTTTGTGTTTTTTCCGGTGGTCCTTATTTTGTACTATACGTTTTTCTTCTCCAGGGCATGTCAGAATGTGATCCTCTTGCTTGCGAGCCTGGTCTTTTATGCCTGGGGAGAGCCCTTGTATGTACTGTTGATGATCGCCTCCATACTGGTCAATTCGCTGTTGGCGGGACTGATCAGCATTTCGTCCGGAAA
>CAYUKT010000045.1:5964-11642 GCA_964445285.1 uncultured Bacteroides sp.
GCATTCTTTCCACAGCTGATCGCCGGGCCTATCATCCAGTATAATTCCATCGCGGAGCAGATCCGCCACAGAAGATCCAGTTTTGATATGTTTTCCATGGGAATCAGCAGATTTACGGTGGGGCTTGGCAAGAAGATCCTGTTGTCCAACTGTTTTGCGGGCATAGCCGACAATGTGTTCCAGTGGTCCATGATCGGTACGGAGAGAATGGCAATCCCGGCGATGTTAGCCTGGCTTGGCAGTATCGCCTATTCCCTGCAGATTTATTATGATTTCTCGGCATATTCAGATATGGCTATCGGGCTGGGACTGTGTTTTGGGTTTAAATTTCCGGAGAACTTCAATTATCCCTATATTGCTGCATCCATTTCGGATTTTTGGAAAAGATGGCATATCTCCCTGACGGACTGGTTCCGGGAGTATGTATATTTTCCGCTGGGCGGAAGCCGTGTGAAGAACCAGGATTTTATGGTGCGAAATATGCTGGTGGTGTGGATCCTGACAGGCATTTGGCACGGGGCCAATTGGACTTTTATTTTCTGGGGACTGATGTATTTTGTGTTCCAGCTGGCGGAGCGGTTTTTTGAGTATCCGGCCAAGATGAAACATAAATTTTGGAAGCATTTTTATACCCTTATGGTGGTCAATGCGCTCTGGGTGGTATTCCGGGCGGAAAATCTTTATCAGGCAGGGCGGTTTTTCATGAACATGCTGGGCGTCAATAACAATAGCTTTTACAGTGATCTGGCGGTGATGTTAATTCGGGAGAATCTGGTCTTTATCGTGCTGGGCATCCTGTTCTCCATGCCAATTGCCAGAAATATGAATGAGATCCTGTATCAGAATCCAAGATCCGGGATCAGCAGGGTATGTACCCTGTGTTATCCTATCGGCCTGATGGCGCTTTTGGCGGTGTGCGTGGCTTATCTGGCCAGCGGCACCTATAATCCGTTTATTTACTTTAACTTCTAATTTCCAGAGGGGTGGACTTGTGGACAGGAAAGATGATCCGGCGAAAACTTATTTATTGCGAAAAAATATATATGCGGTGTTGTTCCTGATCGTACTGTTTGGTTATGCGGGGGTGAATGCTTGGCACGGCGCCGGGGAATGGGTGGAAACGGTGAGGTGGAATCTGGCGGATGGCGTCACACGAAAAACGGCTCTGCAGACAATTTCCAGCACGGTGGCCGGACTGGATCAGAGCATCATCGCCTCTATGTACGGCAGGATGGAATTTATCGAGACCTATTCCTATATTCAGGTGCTTCTGGACAAGCGGGAGTTCAATAATTTCAGTTATATTAAGGATGAGGACGGCTATCTGCACTATGCTTCCTTTTTCCGGGAAGATACCAATGATATGGAAGAGTATGCCAGAAGGCTTAAGCGCTTACAGGACTGGGTGGAACCCAACGGGACGAAGGTTTTGTTTTTCGTCACCCCGGGGAAATATGTGCGCGGGGAGACAGAGTTCCGCACGGGAATGCCGGTCAATAACCCGGACAATATCGTGGATGAGATGCTGTTTTACCTAAACCGCTATGGGGTGGAGACGGTGGACTGCCGGAAGTATATCCCGAATGAGACCCTGTCGGTGCAGGATGCGTTCTTTAAGACGGATCATCACTGGACGATTCCTGCCGCGTTTGCGGCCACCCAGGTGCTGGTGGAGCAGATAGAGGAGAAATTCGGGGTGGATCTGGACCCGGATGATTACTACATGAATCCGGCCCAATATGAGAGCGTGGTGTACCATAAGGGGATGCTTGGTTCCATGGGGCGTAAGACCGGAGCGAATTTCAGCGGCCTGGAAGATTTCGAGGCGCTCTGGCCTAAGTTTGAGAATCATTATGACAGGGTATGCATGGGCGTGACAGATCAGACCCAGCATTTTCAGGGAATCACGGAAGAATCCCTGATGGATACGGGTGTCCTTTTGGAGCATAAGGATATTTACAGTGATTCGCAGTATTCCCTGTATCTCAATGGCCTGCGGCCCTACGAGCAGATCATCAATGAAGACAATCCGGACGGCTGTCGGATATTTGCCATCAGAGATTCCTATTTCTCACCGATGATCGTGTTCCTGGCGCCCATGTGCGGACAGATTGACGCCATATGGTCCCTGGAGGAATCCCACATGCTGGACATTGAGACTTATGTGAAGGAGAATGAGTTCGACTACATCATTATGGAGATTTATCCCTATAATATCAATGAAGATGCCTTCAACTTCTTTAAGGAGGACTAGGAAATGACACGGGAAAATGTGACGTTCACTTCTTTTTTGCGCGGCTTTTTTCATGACTGGAAGGGAAAGGGTTGGTTTTTATTAAATATGTTCTGTACCATTGCCTATCTGGTGTGGCGGCTGTTTTTTACGATTCCTTTCGAATACGGGATTGTGTCGGTGGCGGCCGGTATAGCCTTATTGGTGGTGGAAATCCTGGGGATGGTGGAAGCGTTTATCCATTATGCCAACATGTATTCGGTGGAAGGGTATCCTTTCCCCAGGGATGTGCCGGAAGACCTGTTCCCCCATGTGGATGTCTTTATTGCTACTTACAGCGAGGCGCCGGAACTTCTCTATAAGACGATACGAGGCTGTACCAGGATGAAATATCCGGATCCGCAGAAGGTCCATATCTATCTGTGCGATGACGGGCACCGGCCGGAAATGAAAGCGCTGGCAGCGAAGATGGGTGTCAATTATCTGGACCGGGAGGATCATAAGGGCGCCAAGGCCGGCAATCTGAATAATGGTCTGGTCCACTCAGATTCGCCTTATGTGGTCACGTTTGATGCGGATATGATACCCAGAAGCAATTTCCTGATGAAAACGATACCTTATTTTGTGGATGCAGAACTTCGCAATCAGGGCAGGAAAGAGGAGGACCAGATCAAACTGGGATTTCTGCAGTCTCCTCAGAGTTTTTATAATCTGGACCTGTTCCAGTTCAACTTGTATTCGGAATCCCGGATTCCTAACGAGCAGGATTATTTCTATAAAGATATCCAGGTGGCGCGCACGAAGACCAACAGTGTGATTTACGGCGGTTCCAACACGGTGTTGTCCAGGGAAGCGCTGGAGGCCATCGGCGGATTCTATACCGGTGCGATCACGGAGGACTTTGCCACCGGTATCCTGATCGAGAAGAAGCAATATGTGAGCCTGGGTGTGGCAGAACCGCTGGCCTCCGGTCTGTCACCACAGGATTTAAAGGATCTGGTACAGCAGAGGACGCGGTGGGCCAGGGGCGTTATCGCCACGGGCAGGAAGATGCATATCTTCACCGCATCGGAACTTAACTTTGCCCAGAAGATGAATTACTGGGCCTCCATCTGGTACTGGTATGCGCCTTTGAAGAGACTGATTTATATCATGTCCCCGATCCTGTATGCCACTTTTGGCTTTATGGTGTTTAAATGTACGCTCCCTCAGGTACTGCTGTTCTGGCTGCCCATGTATATCAGCAGTAATATCAGCCTGAGGATGCTGAGCCGCAATATCCGTTCCACCAAGTGGACCAGTATCTATGAGACGGTGCTCTTCCCCTATATGCTGCTGCCGGTGCTGTTCGAGACGGTGGGCATTTCCATGAAGAAATTCAAGGTCACCAGTAAGAGCGGGCAGAAGAATGAAAAGGGTAAGAATTTCCTCTATTCCATTCCCTTCCTGATCTTGATAGTGCTTTCGGTCTGGGGTATTGTCAGATGTATCCTTATTATGCTTGACAGCGGATCCTTTGGGCCTATCGTGGTGCTGTTCTGGCTGGTGTACAATCTGTTCCTGTTAGTCATGTCCCTGTTTTTTGTGGACGGGCGGATTCCCTACCGGAAGACAGAGCGCGTGATGGTGCGGATGCCCTGCAGGGTAAGATACCAGGGAGAAGAATATACGGGCGTCACAAAGGATGCCTCTGAGACTGGCATTTCCATAGAACTGGACAAGCCGTATTTCTTTGAGGAAGATACGGATGTGGAGATCCTGCTGGACACGGACGACTATCATGTGGATATGTTTGCTGCGGTCGTGCATGTGAGCCAGAGGGATGAGAAATGGCATTATGCGATGAAGGTTACGGATTTAAATGGCAGTTATGATGATCTTCTGGGGATTCTCTATGACCGGATCCCTACGGTGCCGATGGAGATTAAAAAGGACAGCGGCAGTTTTGAGGATCTGAAACTAAATCTGCAAAAGCGGGTTACACCGCCCTTTTATCAGAAGAGAAACTATCCCCGCGTGGTGGTGGATGATCAGGTTCCCTGCCGTAATGAAGGGACGGATACGGTGCATGTGTTTGATTTTAATTATGTGTGTCTGACAGTGGAAGAAGATGACGGGCCGCAGTTCAGGCAGCTGGCCCTGTATGACGATATTGTTTTCAACTGTCAGTATGAGGCGGATATCCGCAAAGGCCTGCGGTTATATCGCGTGCTCAATTATAAGGCCATCTTATATGATAAGAGAAAGCGGAATGACCTGCTCGACTGGATGATGGAGAAGAGCGGGAAAAAGGGACTGCAGGAGACCAGGACGATAAAATCCGGGAAAACGGGCGAATTTGACGAGATAGGGTTGTTAAGATGAGTGAAAAAAGACAATGGGTATGGGGACTTTTAAGCATAGCTGTGATTGGCGCTGTGGCGGTCTCCGGATTTTTACTGGCGAACCGGACGCGGGCGATTCGCTTTGTCAAAGATATGGGGCCGGGAATCAACCTGGGAAATACCCTGGATTCCACGGGACTTAGGGATTACAGGCCGGACGCGGATGACCTGGAATACGAGACTTTCTGGGGCAATCCCAGGGCAGACGCAGAGACTTTCCGGGCTATGAAAGAGGCGGGCTTTGGCACTGTGCGCATTCCGGTCACATGGGAAGACCATCTGGATGGGGAATATCGAATCGCAGATGTCTGGATGGACCGCGTGCAGGAAGTGGTGGATATGGCGCTGGCGGCGGATCTGTATGTGATCCTGGACCTTCACCATGAAGAGTGGCTGGACCTTAAGATAGAGCGGGAGAAGGAGATCCATAGAGAGTTCGTGACGGTCTGGGAGCAGATCGCCGGCCGCTTTCGGGAATATGACGAGAGACTTTTGTTTGAGGCAATGAATGAGCCGAGGCTGCGGGGCAGTTTCTATGAGTGGACCGCCGGTACGGAAGAACTGAGAGTGATGGTCAATCATCTGAACCAGGCCTTTGTGGAGACGGTCAGGAGTGCAGGCGGCGGCAATCGCAAACGCTATCTGCTGGTAGGTCCTTATGCCACGAACAGTGAGACAGAGTCCATGCAGGGATTGATCTTGCCGGATGACGACAGGCTGATCGTATCCATCCATATGTATACCCCCTACAGTTTCTGTCAGAGGGAGGACGGTGACACGGCCTGGGATACGCTGGACACCAGGGAGCGGGTTCTCACGGCTTTTCGGGAGATGAATGAGTTGTTCGTGGAACAAGGCATTCCGGTGATCCTGACGGAGTTTGGCTGTGTGGATAAGGGCAACACGAAAGAACGCGTGGAGTGGACGAAATATTATAAGAGGCAGGCAGACCGTTTCGGGGTGTCCTGTATCTGGTGGGACTGCGGGGCATACGGGTTGATAGACCGGGAGAATAAGACCTGGAAGTTTCCGGAGATTGTGGAGGTGCTGACGCAATAAGC
>CAYUKT010000046.1:0-3741 GCA_964445285.1 uncultured Bacteroides sp.
GCTGCCGGCTTAATAATTCTCGGCGCTGACCTCAAAATAACTCTGCGGGTGATTGCAGACCGGACATACTTCCGGCGCTTTGGTGCCCACAATAATATGGCCGCAGTTACGGCACTCCCACACCTTCACTTCGCTCTTCTCAAACACCGCTTTGGTCTCCACATTATGTAACAGCGCGCGGTATCTCTCCTCATGATGTTTTTCGATCGCGCCTACCATACGGAATTTCTCCGCCAGCTCCGGAAATCCTTCCGCCTCCGCAGTCTTGGCAAAGCCTTCATACATATCCGTCCACTCGTAATTCTCGCCGTCCGCTGCCGCACCAAGATTCGCTGCCGTATCACCGATGCCGTTCAATTCTTTAAACCACATTTTGGCATGTTCTTTCTCATTGTCGGCCGTCTTTGCAAAGATGGAGGAAATCTGCTCAAAGCCCTCCTTCTTGGCCACAGATGCAAAATAAGTATATTTGTTTCTCGCCTGTGATTCCCCTGCAAATGCTGCCTCCAGATTCTTTTCTGTCTGTGTTCCTGCGTATTTGTTGCTCATGGTATTAATCTCCTTCCGTGATTTATATTTTTTATTCCACATATCCTGAGATTTCTTTTCAGAATACAGAATATCGCTTTACGAAATATCTCCCAGCCTGTGTATTCACAGCTTTTTACTCCGACATGCGTATTCACAGCCTTTTTATGTCGGCATAAGGTTGGTTATGCATGTCTGATGTTAGTATACTCCGATATCTCCCGGTTGATCGTACACAGATCACCCACATTCAGGTCATGGACATTTCCATGTCCGGTTATCCTAGCAAAAGTCTTTAATTCTTCGGTCGAACAGATCAGATAATTCGCTACCCGCTTTGCTGCTGCCTCCACATGCAGTCTGGCACGCAGTGCAGGATCCTGAGTCGCCACACCCACCGGACACATGCCGGAACCGCAGATCCGGTACTGCTGGCAGGCCGCCGCCACCATCGCCGCCGAAGCCACTGCCACCGCGTCAGCTCCCATAGCCAGCGCCTTGGCAAAGTCAGAAGATACCCGCAGGCCGCCGGTGATCACTAACTGAATGTCCGATTTGATGGTATCCAGATATTTTCTTGCACGATAGAGTGCATAAATAGTAGGCACACTGGTGGAATCCCTGACGATTGCCGGGGAAGCCCCCGTTGCCCCGCCTCTGCCATCTATGGTGATAAAGTCCGGCTCCGCAAAGACACAATACTCCAGATCCTGTTCGATCCGTCCCGCCGCGATCTTAATGCCGATAGGTCTGCCGTCACTTCTTGCACGAAGCTCCTCCACCAGGGCTTTCAAATCTTCCTTAGTATCGATCCCCGGCATCCTGGATGGGCTGATCACATCTTCCCCCAGTGGTTTTTCACGAATCTTCGCAATCTCCGGTGTCACCTTACTGCCCGGCAGATGACCGCCCATGCCCGGTTTGGTTCCCTGGCCGATCTTAATCTCCACCGCATCCGAAGTCCGCAGATTCTCATCCGTCACACTATACTTATTCGGAACATACTCAAATATGTATTTGTATGCAGCTTCTTTTTCTTCCGGCAGGATACCGCCTTCCCCGCTGCACATGGCCGTGCGGGCCATGGCACTGCCCTTTGCCATAGCAGTTTTGACTTCTTTGGACAATGCCCCAAAAGACATATGGGAAATATAGACCGGCGTATCTAATATCATGGGCCGCTTCGCGTTTTTACCAATGACCGTAGTAGTCACTACAGGCGCATGTTCGTCTAAAGGCATTGGGTTCAGCTGTGCTCCCAGCACGAGAATATCATCCCAGTCCGGCATGGACATCCGGGTACCCATCGCCTCGATGATCGGCTTCCCGGTCACCGCCATCTCATGAATCTGCTTCATGTAACGGTAATCCGCATCTATCTTGCGGGTTTCCTTTGGATATTGAAGATCAAGTCCCTGTTCTGCTGCCATGTCTGAATCATTCTGCGGCTTTACTTCCTCCTGCCCGCTCCCAGACACCATATCATCCTCTGATTCCTGTCCGTCCACCGGCACAAACTTGTCTGCCGCCTGTCTGCACATAGGACATTCTGTCAGTTCCGCCAGGGTCTTTCCCTCTTTCTCCTCGTCAAACACATACCCGCATACACTGCATTTGTACACCATACTGCCACCTCCCGTTTCTTCTTAAATGATTTACATATTATTAACATTCTACCCCTTTTTGTTCCCATTGTCTGCCCCTGTTTTCACCGGCCGGCATTTTCTACATATTATCCATATAATGTGGTACAAATTCCCGATAATTCCAATAATGGCTGCTGACACTCAATACCCGCTGTGCCATATCCACGATCTCTTCTATCGAATACAGCGGTGAGGTATAGATTTCCTTTCCGTTATGCAGATACAGCGTCCCCGTAACGGCGTCATAGGCCAGATATCCGTGGATATGGGAAAGTTTACGGTACATCTGTCCCCTTTGCAGATTAATCTGGTAAGCGTCACTATCCCCGCATAAAAGGCCAAAGTCCGCTCCCTCCACCGCCTCGTACCGCGTCATCCTCTCGGAAAGCCCCTCATACCTGCCGTGAGCGCCACAGAAATCCCAATCCTCGCTGCTCCAGTTGACAAAGTAAATAACGACTCTTCCATCTTTATAGACCAGATACAGGTCATCGTCATCCTCATCAAAGAACATGGTCTCCAGATAATCCACATCTATCTTCGCACAGGGATCCATAAAGACTTCCGTCTCTCCCATCTGGTAGAAGAGCAGACCGCCTGCCTCCTTTGAGGCCACCGCATAAAAGGGCTGTCCATGACACACCGCCACAACGCCGTCCTCCAGTTTATCCTCATACAAAAGGGCGCCATCCGTAATCCGGTACCCGTACAGTGTATGAAAATCCTGCAGACAGATTACCCCGTTTGCCGTATCCATGCCCAGATAATCCATATAACTGTCCGCAAACGCCACCGTACTGATCACACTCCCATCCCCAGGATTGATGATATGATATGCCTCCTTGGTGATCACCAGAAGGGACTCTGTTCCATCCCCGTCAAAATCACCGAAGGTCATAGCTTCATAATAACTATCATCCTCATAAGTCCATAAGAGTTCTTTCTTAGCCGTATCAAACATCTCCACACAGGTATTGCTGTTCTCATCATATCTGAACGCCGCCAAAAGTCCTCCATCTGCACTGAGTTCGGCCTGCCGGTAGGTACCTTCCCCCTCATGGAAAGACTCCACGCCCTCACCGCGGGCTGTCCGATATATTGTCACACAGTTACTCCCATAAGGCAGCGTCACGCAATAACCGTCCCCGATGGCAAAATCCTTCACATTGGAAGAAGTACAGTCAACAAAGGTCATGCCCACCATATCTTCCATCCGTCCGGTATGCAGGGTATGCCAGACTCCATCCCTGGTAAACGCCATAAAATGCTCAGAGTCTTTATAAGCGCCTGTCTTTACCACCTCGGAACCGAAAGAAAAAGTATTGACCAGACTGCCGTCCCGCCTGTCAAGCAGCAGCACATCGCTGTACATCTGACACACAAGGTAACTGCTGTCCTTCCGGCGTGCAAATCCCACATCATAAAGCCAGCCGTCAGATACGTTATAAGACCAGAGTTCGTTTTGACCAGACAAGTCAAATACTTGCAGCCGCCCTGTCATATCAGCTGTGGTCACCGCAGCATCCTTCTTTTCGCTGTGATTACTGACCACATAGAGCAGATCGCC
>CAYUKT010000046.1:3841-5830 GCA_964445285.1 uncultured Bacteroides sp.
TCACCGCAGCATCCTTCTTTTCGCTGTGATTACTGACCACATAGAGCAGATCGCCGCCCTGTTGATAACTTCCGTCTTCCAGACACATAGCACCTATAAATTCATACTCGACAGGATAGAGCCTGGCTGCAGGTTCTCCCCCGCCAGCGCCGTCAAATTCCAGCGCTATGATCCAATTTTCTTCTCTTCCCGGCACGCTCCCGGCAGACACACCCGTATCCGCCGCTCCATCCCCTGCTGTGACTGTTCTGGTCAATTCTAAAGCTGCTAAAATCCTGCCATCTTCCGTGACTGTCTGGTCGAATTCAAAACCGGGGCTGGCGCTCAATCCCTCTTGCAGTTGATCCCACTGCAGCCGGTCTGATGCCTTCCCGTCTGCCCCCACCATGTAGCATCCCGCCTCCTCCACTACCAGAAAGGACGCTTTATCCGGTATGGGAATCACACCCTCATACAGATTACAGGGATAAGTGATGATCTCCTCCGTCTCAATATTTTGCAGACAGAGCGTATCTTCCTGGGGATACAGGATCTGATCTTCGGACAGGAAATCCACCTGGCTTTCCCAGGACAGATTCACCCCCTTGGGTTTGATCGATATCCTGACTCTGTCATCCTCACTCTCCCAGACCGACAGACTACCGGAATCTCCCACCGTCATCAGTCTGCTCCCCTCCGGCGATAATTTCATATAGCGGATGGTACTGCCCTCTTCCAGGATGCGATCCGGTTTGATCTGCGCTCCGTTCTCATATAAATACAGCAGTTCCGTCAATGCATAGGTGAGCTGTGACGGACACTCTTGCGGCGTGGTCGTTCCTTTATAGATATTTTCATCACACAAACCGTCATATATCTTTTCCGGAGACCAGTTCTCGTAGGCTATGACGGCTTCCGCCATCCCAAACAGCCGATCCCCTTCTTCCAGAAAGGAAAGGGCCTCCCTGGCCTGCGCTTCCGCAATCCGTTCACCGACTTCCAGGTTCTGCGCGGCGATCAACTCGGACTGTTCATAAATCTGCTGCGCCGATTTCTCAATCTGCCCACTCTGATACCGTATCTGCTGACTCTGATGCTGTATCTTCAGGGCCATAATCGTACTGACCAAACCGATCAACAGACACACCGCACTCACCGACACCGATGTCAAAATGGTTTTCCGCATCTTCTGCTCTTTATGCCGCTGTCTCAAATCATCATAATTACAGTCAAACATGGGGGCCGCCAAGCGAAGCAGTTCACTCCTGATCTTCTTTCGTATTTCCCTGTGTGTGCGCCCGCGCACATCCGCCGCCAAAGGTTCCACGGGAACCCTTTTATAGACGACACTGCCGTCAGACTGCAGTTCTTCCTCCTCCCGGTAAAGCAGTTCCTCCGGAAAGGAAGTCTCTGGTTCCCCCTCCGCCAAAACAGCCAGCACATGTTCTCTGTCATGCATCTGAATAAAGGTTTCTATCTCCTTGCGGCACCACATTGACTCATTTAGTCTGGGAGAACAAATAACAATGAGGAACTCAGACCGCTCCAAAGCTTCCGTAATCGGATCCGCCAGATTACTCACTAACGGCAATTCCTCCCGATCGCGGAAGACTCTGTGAATCCGTGTCTTAATCCCGACTGTATCGTGCGATATACTTTCTTCTTTATTCCCGGTTTCACGCCCAGCCGCGTCTTTCTCCACGCTTTTTACAATCTGCCGGCACTGTTCTTCTTTCTTCTGCCGCACCACACTGTGAGGTAGTTTAAAACTTTCCAGGCATTTATGCAGCGTCTGCGCCACATAACTGTCCGGCTCTGTATGCCGGTAGCTGATAAAAGCGTCATACTGCATCCCATTCTCTAAGGTCGTATCTTCTTTTTTCTTCACATCCATCCTCCATGGCAGAGCCGTTTACGGCCTCCAAATTCCCTTCTTGATCCTACTACTGCGCTGCTTTCTCCTCATAAGTCTTATGGAAAATATCCTGCTCCACCACGTAGATATCGTGC
>CAYUKT010000046.1:5930-9590 GCA_964445285.1 uncultured Bacteroides sp.
TTTCTCCTCATAAGTCTTATGGAAAATATCCTGCTCCACCACGTAGATATCGTGCATATCATCACAGCGCACTGCCAGGTAATCTCCTGGTTTCCCCAACATGTATTTTTCCTCGTCCCAGGCTGTAAATATTTTGACTCTTTCAGTCAGTCTCTTCGCATAGATATGGGTGCCGCCGCTGGCAATGCAGATTTTAGCCTGATCGGCCAACTTCATCACCTCTCCCGTGGATCGATTATGTATCGTAGGTTCATATAGGAGTTCGCAATGTGCATGATCCTCACATTCATGGTATGATCTCTGTGTCGCCTCATAACTCTTCTCAAAATGCTCTCTGCGATTTGGATACACCTCTCCTTTGATTCCGACCATGATGATCAGATCATCCTCCACCACCATATCCACATCCCCTTCCAAGGTGCGGATGGTGATGGGCGTGCCGGACGGCAGCACCTCTGTGGCTTCCACATAACCAAGCGGCACAGGCTTTTTCACATAAGGCTGCATATCCGCAAGGTCAATCTCGTACTCTTTTGCATAAATGACCTGACAATGATCAAAGTAATCATTAAGCCTCTGGCTGAAAAAAGCTTCCGAATGCAGCGTTGGATAAGCTTCCTCATATAGCTGCATACTGACAAATCCGCCGGCTTTCTCTCGATGGCCGCCGCCAGAACCCACTCCCTCCGCCAAAAAAGCCGCCAGCTCATTAGCCTGTATCTCCTTTACGCAGCTGCGGACAGAAAACTTATACCCGTCCCCGGTCTCGTTATAAACCACACAGCAGTAAACTTCCGCTACCTGAATCAGGAAGTCACTGATCAAGCCCAAAATATTCGGGTCGCAGGGTTTCGATTTGATGATCGCATAATTATAGTCATCATTATAGATATACCGAATCATAGCTACGCCGGCCACTTCCATCTCCTGCAGGGAAAGATTGGAATTACGAAACAGCGTGATCAGCGACTTATCACAGGGAACCGCCTCCCGCATATCCATATCCAGGGGATTAAAGATCTCTGCAAATTGATTGGTATCCGTGAACAGTCCATAATAGAGGGCTGTCCCCAGATGCAAATCCTTTATCTGATATCCTGCTTTGTCCAATAACTGCCACACCAGGGTAGAACAGCTTCCCAGATGGGGATTGATCTCATTCTTGATTGGCGGCGGCACTTCCACCTGATGATGGTCGATGACCGCCACCTCCTCAGCGGGCAGTTTCGTCACATTACCTGCGCCATATTGTCCATCCACCGTGACCAAAAGTCCTCGCAGTCTCCCTTCCGGTTCCTGCGCAAGAAACGCCGGCACATCGCTTATATAAGTAACCGGAATTCCCAGATGATCCACCATCATCAAAAGATTCGGTTTCTGAATCTTGTTTCTTCCACAATAAATCAGCCGCACCTGCCTGCCCATATCCTGAAAATAGCGGTACAGAGCGAAGCCCGATGCAAGTGTATCCGCATCGGGATTGTCATGACACTGAATCGTGACAAAATCATAATCCTGCAGTTCTTCTAATCTCATAAAAACCTCCACGCCGCGGTCGCACAAAATGTCGTACATTCACAGCTTTCTTATATTTCTCATGTATATGTTGTTGTTTATTCCATATCATTTGTCGCTTCTGACATTATTTACTATTTTTCGTTAATACTTACAATAAAACTATTGGAGGAAATTTTATGAAACAGACCGATTCCGTATCCCCTTACTCTTTTGAGTACACAGAACTGGGATACAACATAGCCTATTACAGAAAACACAGAAAACTGACACAGGAACAGCTCGCAGAAATGGTTGACATCAGCCGTCAACACTTGGGCGCTATCGAAGCACCTAATATCATCCGTCCACTCTCGCTGGATCTTCTTTTTGCCATCGCCAAGGCTCTGGAAGTAGAACCTTATAAATTATTTCGTTTCAATCGATGACGATCTTATCCAGCACAGTATGCGGAGGATTTACATCCATCCGCGTACTTTCTTTTGTTTCTCCGCACCTCTATCCTAGTTATAGCACAGGAAGGCTTCAGATACAAGTCCGGATTTCCAGTCATTCTGTAGATTTTTTTATTCCCTTATATTCGTTTTATCGTTTTTATACTCTCATTTTCTTTCAAATTGCCCAAGAAAAACAATATATTGTATAAAGTTTAATATATACAACAACATATTGTATTGTGCAGTTTTACAAACAAAATTGTACGTTCTTCTCCGCTATCCGTAACAGACTTAAATCCTGTCTGCTTCTTTTCTTACAAACATCTCTTTCAGGGATTCCGTATAGGGTTCCCTGGCAATCCCATACTCCGTCACGATTCCGGCAATCAGATCATGATCCGTCACATCAAAAGCCGGATTAAACACCTTAATCCCCTCCGGCGCCATGGGCTTTTCATACCACATCTGTGTCACCTCATGCGCCGGGCGCTGTTCAATGACAATATCTGCTCCCGTGGGCGTATTCATATCGATTGTAGACGTGGGAGCACAGATATAGACCGGCACACCATAACGCTTCGCCACCGTGGCCACCACCGATGTGCCAATCTTATTCGCGGTATCCCCGTTGGCCGCCACCCTGTCACAGCCCACGAACACGGCATTGACCCAGCCGTTACGCATCACTGTGGCCGACATATTGTCACACAGAAGCGTCACATCTACCCCGGAAGCATAGAGTTCATAAGCTGTCAGCCTGGCCCCCTGCAGAAGCGGTCTTGTCTCATCCGCAAAGACACGGAAGTGATACCCCCGCTCCTGTCCTAAATAAATCGGTGCTGTAGCGGTGCCATACTTACAGGTCGCAAGCTGCCCTGCATTACAGTGGGTGAGGATGCCGTCCCCCGGCTTGACCAGCGTAAGTCCATACTCGCCAATCGCCTTACAGACACGAATGTCCTCCTCTTTCATGGCAACAGCCTCCGCCCGTAGAAGCGCCTTGATCTTGGCTACCGGTTTTTCCCTGTTTTCCGTACACACTTTTTCCATGCGGTTTAAGGCCCAGGACAGATTGACTGCCGTAGGCCGCGCTGAATTGAGATATTCTTTCTGTTTCCGGAACCCTTGATAAAAGGTTTCATAGTCCTGTGTCTCAATCTGTTTGGCCAGCAGATAGATCCCAAAAGCCGCCGCCACACCGATAGCCGGCGCACCGCGCACCTTCAGCAGATAGATGGCATCCCAAATCTCCTGTCCCGTGTGCAGGCTGATCAATACCGTCTCCCCCGGAAGTTTCGTCTGGTCTATGATCACCAGGGCACTATCCTCATCATCCAGCGCCACTGTCTCGTACTCCATGATATTCTTTCCATCTTTATCCATCAAACACTCCTCCATCATTCCGCTCCCCGAAATCTTACACTACGATTGCCGGTCCGGCTGTCCGGCGTTCATATCGGTATACATATCCAGAAGTCCCACTGTCTCCGAAGCCGGCCTGCCATACATATGGCAGCAGGCATGGGAGACTTCTTTGGCCTTCTCTTCCTTCTCATCAAAAGTGACACTCATGCGGTATACTCCCTGGGAAGATTCCTGATCCAAATGCCGCATGACCTCCGCGATCATCTCTTCATCCGCACTTCCTGCCTCAGCCATCCTGTTTTTATCTATCTCCATATCCATCCTCACTTCCCGCTTCCTTTTT
>CAYUKT010000046.1:9690-11612 GCA_964445285.1 uncultured Bacteroides sp.
CTGCCATATTCCTCATCGATCTTGTCAAGAACCCTGTACCAGTCTTCCTCTGTCATCTTAAAAAATGCCTTCTTCGCCTTTGCCGAACGTCTGATCTCACCGCGCTGCGGTTCCACCATAATATCACCGCTTAATTTAAAGAGTTCTTCTCCGTCCAGCTCCAGGGACAATTCCTTCAGATCCATCTCATACCCACACCCCGGCCTGATATCATCAAATCGTCCGTTCCCATAGATATTACAGACAGTCCAGTCGTCTTTCATGGAAAAACTGATTTCAAACTCATCATAGACGGTATCAAAGGCAGCTTTGTACTTCAAATTCATTTTCTCATCAAAGGCCTCACACTTTATATCCGCCTCCACCTGGTATTCATCTTTGGCCGAATCCATCCACTGATCCACCTGCCAGATGATTTCCACATTTTCATCATCCTCATATCCCGTAAATGTGAATTCTCCCTGCAGCAGATCGATACTGCGCTTTTGCCCGTTAAATAGAACCTCTCCTTCCATCTTGATCTGATTATCCAAAATACTGATCGGGTCTTCCAGTACAATCTGCCTGATGATACCCTTCTGATCAATCTTTATCAAAAAGCTGATATCATCACCCATACTGACTAACTGCAGGCAGGACATCAGATCATACATATCCTGCCCCGTTATATCCTCATAAGCCTGCACAAGATCCCGGAGCAGATAATTGACTTCTATCGAATCAAACGTCACCCGATAGATTCCCTTTTCAGCCTTTTCTATCTTGGCATCCTGAAGGCAGGTTTCCAGATGATCGGAACTTTTCCCCAGATATTCCCTTACATCCTGCCAGCTGTGTACGGACCCATACTGCGGCGTGTCCGGAAATAGATCAATGGAATAGTCCTCTTCCATTTCTCCAAACAGATAGGAATCCGCCCACATGGACTTATTATACTGTCCCGTCACATCCTCCGTTTCAATATAGACATCTTCCAGAAACAATTCCGGAATGGAAAAACACAATACATCCTCATCCCCATAGACATTGAAATGCGCAAAATCAAAGTTCATCACACTGAAACTGGTCTGGGCATCCAGTTCTTTGCGCCGTACATTCTTCTGGTAATCCGTATCGATTCCCAGCGTGACATTTCCCATTCCATAGGTATCCATGGTAAAATCCAAGCTGGTCTTGACGTGACTGCCATCCTCCGCCATCATCCGGTTAATCTCATCCGCATCCAGCTTCTCCGACAGAGGATTGCGCATCTGCGCCCATTCCTTATCCATCTTCTCAAAACCCTTCCTGATCCTATAAACCGGAGAGTTGATATGTGCAAAATATCCGGCGCCAATGCAGATCAAGAGCAGGGTCAGCACTACTCCCAGTGCGATAAATATCCCCTTCTTATTTTTCTTTGCCTGCGGCAGATACGGCTGTACCGGCGGCCCGAAAGAACTTATCCTATCCGCCATACTCTGTTCTTGCGTCTTCTGCTCCTCATACAAAGTGTTTTGTACACCGTAAGCAGTGTTTATCTGGGGCAGACTCCGTTTGCCATAGGTATTGTCCCACTGCGGTTCATTTCCCATTTCATTTTGATTCTTTCCCATTCCGTCCATAAGCCCCTCCATTTCACACTTTCACACAATGGAAACAAGTCAGAACGCTCTGCCCTGACACCAGTGTTACTTGTCAGATCACTATACTAACCGCCCTCTTCTTTAATCTATATGTATTTCTCTTTCATAGTAACATATTCCACGCTAAAACGGAATGGAAAAACCTAAAATCACTTTTCATCCAAGCGAAAGAATTCCCTGCAGCATCAACAACAGATACCAGGCATCGACAGACATCCTTCTATTAACAAGGCCTCCGCATACATGATCAGCAGATCATAAATGCGAAGGCCTTATCCATTCATATCATTATAAAAG
>CAYUKT010000047.1:0-8290 GCA_964445285.1 uncultured Bacteroides sp.
ATAAAACTGCTGTCTGCAGCATCTTATGTTATATTTATATGCGTTTTCTTTTTACTTGCCTATTTTCTTTTCTATTTTTTGCAAAAATAAACAAAATATGTATTGACATCACCATTCCCATAAACTAATATAATATACGTGTGTTTCCATTAAAACGTCCGTGTCCGGCTTTAATGAGACACGTCTATAATACATTCAGTCAATCCTGACAGAAGGAGCATAGGAGGTGTAATTATGGCAAATATCAAATCTGCAAAGAAGAGGATCATGGTAAACAAGACCAAAGCGGACAGAAATAAAGCGATTAAGTCCGGTGTCAAGACAGCAATCAAGAAAGTGAATGCTGCCATCGAGGCTAATGATAAAGAAGCTGCAAAGAGCGCACTGCTCGCTGCTACTTCCGCTATTGACAAGGCAACAAAGAAAGGCGTTTACCACAAGAATACATCTGCAAGGAAAGTATCCCGTCTTGCGTGCGCCGTTAACAAGATGGCGTAGCGACAATTCTTCACGGAATTATCGCTGAGAGATCCGCTTTGCGGGCTCGGTTAAGAACGTATGATTAAGACATTAAAAAACAACCCATACCGTCATGTGGGTTGTTTTTTGTTTTTGTATTTGCCTGGAATGCGTAAGCAGTCCTCGAGATCGAGCGAAGCTCGATCTGTTAACGGCTATGACCGCCTCCGCCGTGATGACCGCCCCCGCCTCCACCGCCGTGACCTCCACCGCCACCACTGCTGCTTCTCTCAATTCTGCGCTGTGTCACAGTTTTTCTTAAGAATCTGTCTTCATGAACCCGGAATGCAGGCTCTCCGCCAGCCACATAGGTTACTGCCGTTGTGGTCTTCTTTCCTCTCTTGGAACGCCAATTACATGCAATAAATATAACAGCTGATATTATTCCGATCAACCAACATGACATACTCGGCACATAAAAGGTAAAGACATTGATCCCCAGCATATCGTGATAGAAATCGTTGACATATGTCTTATAGGCCCGATAAGGATTCCTCTCCACATAACGATAGACGTTATCCAGAATATGATCGATCTGAGCCGCCGAATAAGCATTCTTTGCCTTTCCGGTCGTACAGAACCATGTATATATGCTTCCATCATCTTCCCGGAACCAATTGTCTACCAACACCACCCCGTCACCGTCAGGTTTATCATAGCCAAATCCATTTTCTTCCCAGAACTGTTCCGCATAAACCCTCACAAACTGGTCATATTCTACACCGGGTTCAATTTCCCTGGCATATTCTTTTAAGGACTCCTTCAGAGTGACCAACACGATATCACAGCCAGTCTGTTTTTCCCTCTTTGCGATCAGCTTCTCAAGTTTCTGCTCCTCTTTATCTGTCAGCACATTGCCATAATCAAACACCCTCTGCTCCGTGGAGCATTTCCTGTTCGTCCTTTGATAATTGGCCGCTTTGGCAATGCCCCAATGTCCGACATGGAGAAGCACAAGTAAGATTCCCAGCACAGCCAGGATACTATAGATCCATTTAAAATAGCGAAAATATTCTCTCATCTGCTCCCCTCCCTTATAGAATCTCCAATGCCCACACAAGCATATAGCCTGCCGCCGTCACAGCCGCCAGCACGGAAGCCGCATAAGAGAGCACTTTTACTTTAGACACCGGCGTAGTACCTATCACCTTTCCCGTCTGCCCATTGACATGGTACTGATACGTCTGCCCTTTGTAATGATACAAATACTGCCACACCGGCATCAGCGCATAATGAACACCGTCCCGGGAAAGGTTCAGATCATTTCTAAAAGGCCTCACTGTATTGTATCCCCCCAAAGAAGCCTGCATCATCTCCTGAGATGAGGTTCTGGCCTTGACCTGGGCCCTGCCCTCCAAATCCGGTGCACCCTGGTTATAAATCTCCCCATAGAATCCGGACATATATTTGGGATTAAATGCCTCCAGTTTCTGATAATTATAGGGTTCCATCAGATCCATGATCCCATCATCCATGGCATAGGAAGCATCCACCGGAATCCTGTCAAAGTCCACCGCCATCCTGCGCAGCACTTCATAATAGGAAGTTTCCGTATACTCCGTATCCCCGCTGGTCCAGGTCCTGATCTTGATACCTTCCCCCGCATAATCGTAATCCGCCTTATAATCATAGAGCCAGAAAGGCACATAAATCCCTTCCATCTTTTCCAGACTCTTGGCAGACAAGAAATCCGAAGGCGTAAACAGCCTCTTAGAAAATTCATGTTCCATGGCTGCTACCGCCGCCTGCTTACTCACACAAAAAGGAAGGATCATATGCGGTTCATACATCCCTTCCACACGCTCGTTCAAAACCAGATAACTGCCGCAGTGCTCGCAGCGGCACGCAGATATGTATTCCTTCACTTCAATGGGTGCGCCGCAGTTAACACACTGTGTCATGGAATGATTGTCAATCCTGTCCTCACTGTCCTCCCCTTCGCAATGTGGACAATACATGATGCCCCTGCTCGGCTCATAGACAACATTGCCGCCGCAGTTCCTACATTTAAATAACATCCCGTCTCCCCCTGTTTTTATGATATCTGTACGACATCTATCCCTTATAAATCCACTCAAGACACACGTACGGCACTCCGTCATACATGAACTTCATCAATTAAGATATACCATATATCACTCCCGGCCATCCCAGCAATATGTACACAGCTTACATTTATCAATGCCCACGGAAGATATCATATCGTCCAGCCGATGATAACGGAGCGATGTGAAGTTGAGTTTTTCCCCAATCTTCTTGAGCATTTCCTTGTATTCACTGCTCTCCGGATCCGCATAGACAGAGAGATTCGGATACTTGTTCTCTCCTTCCAGCTCCTGGATCACCCGGCGGGCAATCAACTCCATCTCCGAAGTGGAACGGGAGAAATTCAAATACTTACAGCCAAAGAGAAGCGGCGGACATGCCGGTCTGATATGCACTTCTTTGGCGCCGCTCTGATACAGGAATTCCGTGGTTTCCCGAAGCTGTGTGCCCCGCACAATGGAATCATCAATCAAAAGCAGGCTGCGGTCTTTGATCAGATCATGTACAGGAATCAGCTTCATCTTCGCGATCAGATCCCGCTTACTCTGGATTGTGGGCATGAACGATCTGGGCCAGGTCGGCGTATATTTGATAAAAGGCCTGGAAAAAGGAATCCCCGACTCATTGGCATAGCCAATGGCATGGGCAGTCCCGGAATCCGGCACCCCCGCCACAATATCCGGCTTCACGTCATCCCGCTTCGCCAGCATGGCACCACAACGATAACGCATCTCCTCCACACTGACTCCCTCATAAGAAGATGTCGGATACCCATAGTAAATCCACAGGAAAGTACAGATCTTCATATCCTTGCCCGGCGCTGACAACGTCCTGACGCCTTCCGGTGTTACCACCACGATCTCTCCCGGTCCCAACTCCCGTTCCGGTCTATAGCCCAGATTTAAATAGGCAAAACTTTCAAACGAAATGCAACAGGCGTTATCCTTTATGCCAATAGTCACCGGCGTACGGCCATAACGGTCTCTTGCCGCATAGATCCCCTTGGCTGTCATGATTAGCATGGTCATGGAACCGTCAATCAGTTCCTGCGCATACTGCATCCCCTCGATCAGATTGTCTTTCTGATTAATAACAGCTGCTACTAATTCTGTAGCATTGATATCTCCCCCGCTCATCTCCAGGAAATGTCCTCTGCCATTCTTAAAAATCTCCGCCACGATCGCATCTTTGTTATTAATCTTACCCACTGTAGTGATAGCATAAGTACCATGGTGGGAGCGAATGATCAACGGCTGCGGTTCATAATCGGAAATGCACCCTATGCCCAGCGTACCGTGCATTGTGTTGACATCTTTATCGAATTTGGTACGAAAAGGCGTATTCTCAATATTATGAATTGCCCGGTCAAACCCCTCTTCCTTGCTGTAAAGAGCCATGCCTGCACGCCTGGTTCCCAGATGGGAATGATAATCTGTCCCAAAAAACAGATCAAAAATACAATTCTCCTTTGATGCCACTCCAAAAAAACCGCCCATGATGTCCTCCTGTTTCTCAATCTAATCTCCGTTAACTTCCCGATCGACCGCCTGGCCGTCTCCATCGTGCATACGTATCACGACCAGTGCCTCTCATAAATCTCACAACCGCACCGTCCCCGCTCCTTCACACGCTGAAGAACTTCTCTGGCGCGTCCATACAGACTCTTAAATTCCTCGCCGGCCTCCCCCAGCGCCGCCCCGGCGCTTAACGTGACCACCGGCATATCTTCCCCCATATGCATCAGTTTATCATTCAGATGTGCGATCCGCCTGCGGATGCCGTCCACATGCTCCGCCGAAAGCCCCCTGATCCAGAGCGCAAACTCGTCATCCCCCAGTCTTCCGATGCCATCACAGCTCCTGAAATTCTCCCGCAGCATAACAGCCACATTCTGTAGAACCCGATCGCCCATATTGCGTCCGAAACGTTCATTGATCTCCTTCATCCAGTCCACGTCCAGAATCAGGAGACACCCCTGTACGCCTTCTTCCCGCAGAGCCGCCTCCACTGTCTTTTGAAAATATTTCCTTCCCGCCACACCGGTGAGCGCATCACTTTCCCTGTCACGATATAATCTGTCCGTGGGACTCGTCTGTCCCTTATACTGTGTACCCTGTGACCTGCCATGATGCCACAGTATATTTTTCATCACATGTCGCCTCCTATTACTTGGTACATCCGCCCATTCCATAAAGTGCCGTCTTTCTTACAGTATAGCAAACTCCCCTATCGAAAGCAAGAATTCTCATTTCCAGGACAGACATCTCATTTTACACAGAACAACTCTTGTATTTCACACACTTGTCCGGTATTATATACCATACAGTGACAACAGGAGGCACAGACAAATGGAAGACAAATTTCTCACCATCGGCCAGTTCGCAGCCATGCACGGCATCAACAAAAAGACCCTGATGTGGTATGACGAGATCGGTCTCTTAAAACCGGCCGCCATCCATCCTGAGAACGGCTATCGCCTTTATACCTACTATCAGAGTCCCATTTTAGAGACCATTCTTTTATTGCGGGAACTGGATGTGTCCATCGGGGAAATACAAAGTTTCATGGAAAACCGCTCCGCCGCCAGCCTGAAAACCCTTCTGGATGAGAAGATCACCGCCCTGGACCACAATATCACGCACCTGCAGGCGCTGCGTGAAACTTTATGTACCCACCATCAGAATATGGTCACGCTGCTGACCATGGACCTGAACCGAATCGATATTGTGGAGAAAGAAGCGCGCTGTCTGGTCACGGTAGATATTGACGAAGACACCACTTTTGAACAGGAAGTGGAACTGATCACTGCCGAAACGCTGAAATACCAGCTCGGGAGGCTTCACCACGCCTCCTACGGCTCCATGATTCCCATTACAAGCCTGCGGAACGGGAATTACGATGATTATTCCAAACTTTTTATCGAAATACCATTCCTCAGTCAAAATGACAGTCTGCACTTACAACCTGCCGGAAAGTACCTCAGGGCCTTTCACAAAGGCGGCTGGGACAAGATGCCCCTGCGTTACCAGGCAATCTTTGATCACGCGGCAAAACAGGGGCTGACTTTGTCCGGTTATGCTTATGAAATGGGCATCAATGAAAATGTGGTTGACCGGATTGAAGATTATATCATACAGATTGAAATTCCAATCCTGTCCTAACCTCTACGTATGCATCAGGGAAGGAATCCTCAGATACCATCCGCAACTGCCCTAAAAAACTCCACATGTTTCAGTTCATATCCTTTGGCCATAAAGTCCGGGTCTGCGCTGGTCTTGACGATGATAACGCTCTTCGTTGGATTCACATAGATCCACTGTCCATAGACACCGATCGCCATGAACTCTCCTTCATCTCCCTCCGGTACCCACCACTGATATCCATAACCGATGGCATTGTAGGCGTCATCGTTGGCCCCTGGTTTGGCATAGGCTTCGTTGATATCCATGCTGTCTTTCACCCACTCCTTCGGCAGCACCTGTTCCCCGCGATAGTTTCCCTCATGCAGATACAATCTGGCAAAGCGGGCATAGTCCTCTAAAGATACACTCAATCCACCCATCGCCAGTTCCGTGCCGTTACTGAGTGTCCAGTAAGCATCGTGGGCGGCTCCGATTTTTTCCACAATCTCTCTTCCATAAATTCTGCCAGGCTGTACCCTGTGGCGTTGGTGATAACTTTTCCCAGGATCTCCGTGTTAATACTTAAATATCTCCGATAAGTATAGGGTTCTTCCCGGATTCCATACCCGGCGATCACTTCCATGGCAGGCTTGCCCATCAGAGTACGCATGGAAAACTTACTCATATCCGTATCCTCATTAAAATTAATCCCAGAAGCCATCTTCAGGCATGCCCTGATGGGAATATTCTCCAGTGATGTCCCCACAAACTCTGGCACATACTTCCCAATCGGGTCCTCTATGCTCTCCACATATCCTTCTGAGACGGCAATCCCCATAAGCGCCGAGACAAAAGACTTGCCCATGGAATTGGAAGAAAACAGCGTATCTTCATTCCCGCCCATAAAATACTCTTCATACTTAATGACATCATCCCGGATGACCAGCATGGCGGTTGTCTTCGTATCTTCCATAAATTCTTCAGTGACATAGAAATTGTCCTCAAAAGTAAACCCGTCCGCCAGCACAATATTTTCTTCCCGCGGGAAGCTGAAAACCTCTTCTCCCCTGGCTATCTTCCTCACCGGCTGTATCTCCGGCGTGTGCTGAAAGGTATGCGCCAGATTCTCGTCCTTGAAACTGTTTAGAGAAACATAGATTGTCTTTATCTTATCTCCAAAACACAATAATCCCACCCCGATTACAGCAATGATAACAGCAGCAGCAATACCTACCCATTTCATTTTCATCACGACCTTTCCTCCTCGCAAGTTTTGTTTGATACCAGTCTAATCCATACAGTAGCTGTACGGTCAAGAGGTATTATCAAAAATATGAAATATCGACCGGGAAATTATGACCGGAAATGACCAGAGAACTTTGCGCCGGGCTTGCATACGGATGCCCGCTGTGCTACACTGGTAATAAAGAACTATATTTTTATATTTCAAAAGGAGGGAGATTCCCATGTCAATCAGAAAGCTGTTACGCACGATTGTGGCAGTCACACTGATATCCGTTCTCTTTGTCACCCCGGTTTCTGCTCATGGGCATCATCATCGTCAGACAGCAACGGCGGCAACAGCCACCACAACAGTAACCGATACCAGCTGCCCGGTATGCACCGTGGAAGGATGCACCGAAACCGGAAGACATACACATGACGGATGTGATTACTGCGGGTATGACCACGCAGACGGATACTGTGATGGTACCTGCGCAGCTGTCGGTACGACAACCACAAGCAGCGGGCGCGGCGGCGGACATCACGGATGTCATCGCTGATAACAGAAAACTGAAGACAAAATAAGCAGTGTATCGGGTACAGTATCCGTACACTGCTTATTTTTATATTGATTTGTCATATGCCCCGTGCTATATTTTGTAGCAGAAAAATGGATGTATACATATGAAATTTCTGTCTAATCAAAAACTTGCTACGCGTATCGGTATCATTACCACCGCCGTTACCCTGACAGGCATGATACTTCTCTGGATCATCGTATCCAATAACGTTGCTTCCATCGTCAAAAGCGACATTACCAACCAGATGACTGACGCTGTGGAATCCCGCGCTTCTATCATCAATGACTATGTAACTTCGGCCGAAGAATATATGACAGCCTTCGCCCTGGGAAGCGAAGTCCATGACCTGCTCGCAGATCCGGACAATCCCGCGCTCCTTTCAAAAGCGCAGCAATATACGGAAGACTTTGCCTCTGTCAAGGGCATCTTTGAAGGATTGTATGTGGCGACTCCGAACACCCATGTCCTGACACACACCTCCCATGACGCAATCGGCATCACCACCCGTTCCGGTGATTCCCTTGTACAGTTTCAGGACACCATCTTGGCGCACAGGGAACTGACCAACCTTGGCATTATGAAATCGCCAGGAACAGGCAGTATGATCCTTTCCATGTATTATCCCATCTATGAAGCGGATACCTGTATCGGCTATGTGGGCGCCGGCGTATATGCCAGCCAGTTGATGGATGTCTTACTGGGGCTGGAAATAAAGGGGCTTCCCAACAGTGAATATGTATTTTTAAATGTAGATACCGGCGTATATCTATATCATCAGAATGAAGAACTGCTGAACAC
>CAYUKT010000047.1:8390-11475 GCA_964445285.1 uncultured Bacteroides sp.
GACCACCGTCCGCTTCGTAGTCGGTATCTTATGCGCGATCGTGGAGGCGGTCATCATCCTGATCACCTTCTTCATCCTGCGCCGCCAGGGTCGGGAACTCATGCGCGTGGAGAGCGCTATCCGGCATCTGGGCAACCTGGATCTCAGCGCTGATCAGGAACTGGAATCCTTCCACGGCAGAAGGGACGAGATTGGCATGATTGCCCATACCACTCACAACCTCTGCAGCTGCCTGCGAAAGACCATTGATGATATCGGCAGGATCCTGGGCGAGATGGCTGATGGCAACATAGCGGTAGACGTTACTCGAAATGAGTCCTATTATATCGGTGATTTTAAGGTTCTCTCCGAAAGCCTCAAGACAATCCGCAGCAAACTCACAAACCTGATGCGTGATATTTCCCGTGTCGCAAACCAGGTGGATTCCGGCGCATACCAGCTGTCTTCCGGTGTGCAGACGCTTTCTGAAGGGACTATGGAACAGTCAGTATCCGTCAGTGGGCTTGTAACTCATGTAACAGACCTCACCTCCCAGATCAATGACAGCGCCATCCGCTGCAGCAATGCCAGCAAACTGGTGGGAAAAGCCAACGGCTATGCCGATGAGGCCGATGAAAAAATGGCCCAGCTGACCGTAGCCACCAAAAACATCAACCAATCTTCCGTACAGATCGGCAGTATCATAAAGACTATCGAAGATATCGCTTTCCAGACAAACATCCTGGCGCTCAACGCTTCCGTGGAAGCTGCCCGCGCCGGCACTGCCGGAAAGGGCTTCTCCGTGGTAGCCGATGAGGTCCGAAGCCTTGCTTCCAAATCCAGCCAGGCCGCCCAGAATACAAATGTCCTGATCATGTCCTCCATCCAGGATATCAAGACCGGATCAGAATCCACAGATCAGGCAATTTCCGCAATGCAGGTCATAAATGACTGTATCGAATCCATTAAGACACTGATGGATGAAATTGCCTTGGCAAGCGTCCGGCAGTCAGAAATGATCACTTCCGTGGAAGACGGCATCAAGGATATCTCCAAGGTGGTACAGGCTAATACCACCATTGCCGAAGAAAGCGCAGAGGTCTCTAAGGAATTATCGAACCAGGCGAATACTTTGAAGAATCTGATCGGACAGTTTCGGGTTGAATAGAATAATTAAGGCCATTCTCCATGGTTATGGGAGATGGCCTTTTTTGACTGCGTTTCTGACATCTATTTCACAGCTTTGACTCGTGACATCAAGACTACCGTCTCCACGTGCCCCGTCCAAGAAAACTGATCCACCGCCGCACACCTTTTCACCACATACCCCTTCTCCAGAAACACTTCCAGATCCCTGGCCAAGCTGGTAGGCTTACAGGAGATATACAAAATATGCTCCACCCCATACCCAATAATCTTTAAAAGCGCCTTCGGGTGCACCCCGTCCCTGGGCGGATCCAGAACGATCATGTCCGGCCGTTCTTCTATCGTATCCAATACCTTCAATACATCCCCTGCAATAAATTCACAGTTATGTAAACCATTTAGGGCAGCATTCTCTCTGGCCGCCGCAACGGCTTCCTCCACAATTTCCACGCCGATCACTTTCTTCACCACCGGCGAGAGCATCTGGGCAATGGTGCCTGTCCCGCTGTAGAGGTCATAGACAATCTGTCCCCCCTTAGCTTCCAGGGCTCCCAAAATATATTCCCTTGCCGTATTGTACAGAAGTTCCGCACTCAAACTGTTGGTCTGGAAAAAGGAAAAGAGGGAAATCCTGAACCGTAATCCCAGTAGTTCTTCATAAAAATGATCCCGGCCGTACAGGATCTGCGTCTCATCACTTCGTACCACGTCCGCCTGGGAATCATTTTTTACATGCATAATACCCACAATCTCTCCCTGCAAGGGAAGCTGTAATAACTGCTCCTGCCAGGCTGCCAGCATCTCCCTCTCCGCAAGCCCGGCGGTCTGGGTGGTAGTCACCAGTGCCAGCAGGATCTCCCCGGTACGCGCTGCTTTACGCACCAGAAGATGCCTTAAATACCCCTCGTGCCGCAGTCTATGATAAAAACTGACTGGCTGTCCCGTGTCTTTCTCTTTCCGGAAAAAATCCAGCGTACAGGCCAGGATTCGGCGATAATCCTCATCCACGATCTGACAATCCGTCACCGACACGATATCATAAAAGCTCCCTCTCTTATGCATCCCCAACGCCAGAGGGCCGTCCTTAACTTCATCCCCAAAGGTAAATTCCATCTTATTCCGGTATCCAAATACTGCAGGATTGGCCTTGGCTCCTTCATAATACCAGTCTTCTTCCTGTCGGGAAAGTACCGGCATCAGCAGGCGTTTTACCTGTTCTTCCTTTATTTTCAGGGTCTCTTCGTAAGGCAGGGACAGATAGATACAGCTGCCGCACTGCCCAAAATGGGGACAGGGGCTTTCCTGTTCCAAGGGCGAAGGCGCCAGCACTTCCAGAAGCCGACCTTCGGCTTTTCCTTTTCTTGCCTTATTGACCACGGCACGCACTTTCTGGCCCGGTATGGCGTTTTTAACGACACAGGTGCCCTCCTCGCAGGTCACGATTCCTTTATTGGGAAAATCTATTCTCGTTACGACACCCTCAATCACTTGTCCCTTTTTCATCTCTACACTCCATGGCTTTACGTTTAAAAATCAGAATTTTCATATGGTTCTCCAACCTAGATTCATACATAACCTAAAAAGGCGGGAGATGTAACACATCCCCCACCTGTTCTTATGCGACCGGATCATTCCCCAGATTCTTCCTCTTCCTCATCCTCGAAGAAATCATCCTCAAAATCATCGTCAAAATCGTCCTCAAAGTCTTCCAGATAGTCCGGTGTCAGATAACGGTAAACCGCATATGCAATGGCTGCAACCGCAACGATCGCGCCGATCACGGCAAATACCCACAGAAGTTTATTACACTTCTTCTCCTCTTCCTTCTTCCTGCCCAGAAGCTCATTCACATGTGCATTGTCCAGAATTTCATCCAATTTATTCAAAACCTCTGCTTTTCTCATGATATACCCTCTCTTTCCTGTCCTTCTGTTATCAGATTCTCAGAACTTTATGAATT
>CAYUKT010000048.1:0-3836 GCA_964445285.1 uncultured Bacteroides sp.
GTCCGGATAATTGATCAGCACCGCTTTATTGACGCCCCAGAAGACAAAAATGCTTCCCGCCGCCGCCGCGCTCGCGCCACTGTCTATCGCTTTCTTGCAATCCTGTAAGCTGCCGGCTCCCCCGCAGGCGATCACAGGCACCTGCACGCTCTGCGTCACTTCCCCGATCAGTTCATAGTCATAGCCGTCCATCATACCGTCCTGGGTGATGGAATTGAGAAAAATCTCGCCGGCCCCGGCATCTTCCAATCTCTTCGCATATTCCGCCGGGCTGTACTTGGTGCCGTGGGTTCCGTTTTCCGTCTTCACTACAGCCCTGCCAAACAGGTTCTTCCCCACATCCATGGCGCCTACAATGCTCTGGCTGCCGTAGATTCCGGCCGCCTCTTTGATCAGTTCCGGGTGGTCTAATGCCGCCGCATTGATGGAGACCTTTTCAAAACCGATCCGAAACAGCATCCCGATATCTTCCAGCGAAGTAATACCGCCCCCATAGCATAACGGCATAAAACACTGTTCGGTAATCTTTTTTAAATATTCAAAATCAGGCCGCCTGCGCATGCGTGTCGCATTGATATCAAGGAATACCAGTTCGTCCACTTCCCTGTCATTATAAATCTTGACAGCGTTGATCGGATCACCCACATACACCGGCTTACGAAACTGCACTGTCTTTACCAATTTCCCGTTGTCCAGTAGAAGGCACGGGATCAGTCTGTTATGATACATAAGAATCCTCCACGTCAGAACAGCAGCCTCATATTTTCGCAAAATTCCTTAAGATGCCCATTCCAAATTTGTGGCTCTTTTCGGGATGAAACTGCGTACCCATAATATTGCCTCTCTCGACCACGGAATCAAACTGAAACCCATACTCCGTGGTGGCGGCCGCATCTTCCCGGTCTGTACACTTTACATAGTATGAATGTACGAAATAATATCTCTCCCCACCGACAGGATCGGCAAATAACGGGGAATCCTTGCGCTTCTCAATATAATCCCAGCCCATATGCGGAATCTTAAGCCGGGGCTGATCGGGAAATTCAAATTTCTTCACCTGGCCCGGAATCCACCCAAGGCCATCGCAATCGCCCTCCTCGCTGTATTCCAGCAGAAGCTGCATGCCAAGGCAGATACCGAGGATGGGTGTTTTTTCTTCCAGGACCTTATAATTCAGGATATCCAGAAAATCTGACTTTTTGATGACATCCATGGCCATCCCGAAATGCCCCACCCCGGGAAGAATCAGCTTATCCGCCTGACGAATCAGTTCCGGATCTCCACTGACAATACTGTCATATCCTAAGTATTTCAACATATTCTTTACGGAATTCAGATTGCCCATCCCGTAATCGACTATTGTGATCATTCCCCGGCCTCCATAATCTCATATCAATGCGGAGAATGCCTGCCTTTTTGGCATACTCCTATGCGAAACTTAGTACTTCTTAGCGAAGCAGCCTTTGATGCTGAGCACTAGAAGTACTTTTCGCATTTCTCACACTAACCGACATGATTCCGCTCTGCAGAATCTCAGTTCAGTGCGGAGAATGCCGCCTTTCAGGCATTCTCCTACGCGAGAAGAAGTTGCAAAGCAACTTCTAGAAGTTCTTGGCGTCCCGTCCTATGGCGGGACGTCTTTAGAACTTCTTCTCGCGTTATTTTCGCCACTGCTTATGAATATGAAAATGCCATAAATGCACGATATCTTCCATCAGATAAATACAGCCGAATACAATCTTTTTGATCACCTTTTTCATTTTTTCCTCTATTCCGAAGCATCACAAACTCCCGGTTGAATAAATTGCTCTTCAGAGAATTTATTCAACCATCCGCTCCGCCAAACATCTTCGATAGTTTCTGGATCAGTTTTCCCGTCAGGTCGTTTTCATTATTGGGATAGTCCCAGTAGCTTAAACATTCCGCCTGCATGATCTTATCAAATTCTTCCCTGGAAATCTGCATTTTCTCAATAAAATACTCGATATCCCTCTCAATGGTCTGCTCATCATAGGGCTTATCCTTTAACATCTCAAGGGCTTCCTGCCTGCTAAGCTGTCCTGCCACAATCAGACTTGACAGATGCATCCTGCGCTTATCATATCCGAATTTCACAGGCAGTATATAAGTCTGATAAAATTTCGTATAAAAGGATTCGTAGTGCTTCCCGCCATAATCCCGCCAGCTGTAGTTTTCCTGTAGGAATTTCTTGGCCTTCTCTTTATCATAATCTATATAATCCAGAAGATTAAACCAGACAAACTTTCGCGTGAAATAATCATAGTCCGGACGGTTAAAATAGGGAAATGTCTTGAGTTTGCCCGAACCGCCGCCATGTATCTTGTAGACAGACTTGATATAACGCCAGTCAAAATGCCCATAAGACCACTTTCTGGGAAGGATCCCTTCCGAGGAGCTGTTATGTCCCATAATTATATATTTGCATCCATATTTATGGGCCAGCATACCCATGACCGGGAAAATCATATGATCTGTGGGAATCTCACAGTCGGGCGTGGATGCCCTGAAAAACGCCAGCTGCAGCGCCCGGAATTCCTGCCAGTCCACCACATAGGTATACAGATCCACACCCAGCTTCTCCAGCAGGTTCTTGATATTTTCCACTGCCAGTTCGGAATCCCAGCCATTATCGATATGCACTGCCAGGGGACGAAGTCCCATCTGCTTTGCTAAATACATGACATAACAGCTGTCCACACCGCCGCTGATGCCTACGATACAGTCGTATTTTTTCCCTTTCCCCTCGGCCTTTATTTTCTCCTGAAAGGCTGTCAGGTCAAAGTTTTTCTTTTTTTCTTCCACTGCCTGCAGTTTCTTCTTCGCATCTTTACAATGATTGCAGACTCCCTGCTCGTCAAAGACAATCTCCGGATCGGATGTGTCCATGACACAATAGCTGCACACTTGATATTTCATTCTATTCCTCCAATGTCAAGGCATCCTGCTGTCTTGCTCTGCTTCTCCACCTATGCTTAGCGGGATCCGATGATCCGCTCACACACCGCCTCTATCTGCTCCTCTTCCAGATAAGGATGCATGGGCAGGGAGAGACATCTCTCGCAGATATTCTCTGTCTGCGTACAGGATACCGCCTCTATCAGATTCCCGGCAAAAGCCTGCTGTAAATGCATGGGTTTCTTATAGTAGACCGCCGTAGGGATCCCGGCTTCTTTTAAGGCCGCTGTCAGGCGCGCCCGCTCCTCCTTATTCTCTGTCAGGATAGTGTACTGTGCCCAGGCAGAACGCATCCCCGAAAGAATCCTGGGCGTCCTCACCACATCCGCAAGACGTTTGGTATACACCGCCGCGATCTGTTCACAGCGTTTCAGTTCTTCGTCCAGAAAATCCATCTTGGTAAGCAGGACAGCCGCCTGCAGGGTATCCAGTCTGGAATTCAGGCCGATGCGTACATTGTCGTATTTGTCCCCGCCCTTGCCATGCACATGTAAAGACCGCAGGATATCCGCCCACTCGTCATTATCCGTAAAGACCGCACCGCCATCTCCATAACATCCAAGAGGCTTTGACGGGAAAAAGGAAGTGGTGGAAATATCGCCAAAACTGCATGTCCTGTGCTCTCCTATCCGGCCGCCAAAAGACTGGGCCGCATCCTCCAAAACAAGCATCTGATGTTTCTGTGCTATCTCACGGATCCGTCCATGCTCGGCCGGCTGTCCGAACAGATCCACTGCCACCACCGCGCGGGGGGTTAAATCCGTATGCTGCAGCACATATTCTATCGCTTCCTCGAGGCTCTCCGGGCTGATATTATAAGTATCCGCCTTAACGTCCACAAACACAGGCACCGCCCCCAC
>CAYUKT010000048.1:3936-11345 GCA_964445285.1 uncultured Bacteroides sp.
TGCTCGTCCACTCTGCCGCATACCCTGGCCGGCACACCCCTGCACAGAGCATAATCGGGTATGTCGCTGGTCACCACCGCTCCGGCCGCCACCATCGCATATTTCCCAATCCGGTGGCCGCACACGATCGTTGCGTTGGCACCGATACTGGCGCCCTCCTCCACCACCGTATGCAGATACCCTGCCCGACCTTTGGGATAGCGGGCCCGCGGGGTCAGATCATTGGTAAAAACACAGGATGGTCCCAAAAATACGCCGTCATGAATCTCCACGCCCTCGTAGACGGAAACATTGTTCTGAATCTTGACTTCATTGCCGATCGTAACGTTATTGGATATATTCACATTCTGTCCCAGGGAACAGTTCGCGCCAATCACTGCGCCGGACTGAATATGACAGAAGTGCCATATTTTAGTGCCCTCGCCAATGCTGACATTCTCATCGACATAACTGCTCTCATGTACATAATAACCCATCAGTCAAATCTCCCCTTAAAATCAATGGTCGCACACTGTTCCATCGGGAACTTCACAATCTTTCCGGTTGCCGCAGACTGATAGATTGCAAGTACCAGTTCCAGTGCCCTTTTACCCGCCTGTGCATCCACATAAGGCGCTCTGTCATGGGTAATGGCGTCTATCACGTCCTCATACAGCGGAGTATGTCCATAGCCGTATATATTGGGCGGATTCTCATGGAACTGAGCCTTTACCTCCTCCGCATTATCCAGTGCATCTGAAAAGCGCCACTCCTCTATGATATTGACGGAACTCCCTCCCGCCTTGACCGTACCTTTCTCCCCAAACAGATACAGGGTCTCTTCCAGATTGGAAGGATAGACATTGGTGGTTCCCTCAACAATGCCATAAGCGCCGTTTTTAAAGCGGATCAGTGCAATCCCCAGATCTTCCGCCTCAATATAGTCGTGCTTCAGCTTATCTGTCATACCCACAACGCTCTCTATCTCATCACCCATCATCCAGCGCAGAAGATCGATATTGTGAATACACTGGTTCATCAATGCGCCGCCATCCTGTTCCCAGGTGCCGCGCCATTTTGCCCGGGAATAATATTCATAATCCCTGGCCCAGCGGATATGGGCCGTGCCATGGAACATCCTGCCGAAGCGATCCATCTCCACCGCCTCTCGGATTTTCCGGATGGATTTATTGAAACGGTTCTGATGGCAGGCACAGACTTTCACGCCCTCCCTTTTAGCCGTCTCAATGATCCTGTCCGCATCCGCAAGGGACAGGGCAATGGGTTTTTCTATGATCAGATTGGTGTGTCCCATGGTCATGCAATCCACCGCTATCTGCGCATGCTTGCCGCTCTCTGTGGCAATCGCCACCAGCTGCGGCTTTTCTTTCTCTATCATTTCCTTATAATCCGTATAGCACTTTACCGTGTCCGGCAGCTTAAATTTAATGATCTTATCCCGCATATTGTGCGGTTCCAGATCACAGATTGCCACAATCTCCAGGCCGTTCTTCTGGGCCGCCACAATATGATTCGGCGAAATCCTGCCGCATCCGATCAACGCATATTTCATAATAAATGTCCCTCCTGCAAAGCCTTCACCATCTTATCCGCCGCATGTCCGTCACCATAGAATCTGGGCCGTTTATCCTGTGGGATATGTGCCGCTTCTTTCGCAAACGACAGCGCTCCTTTTACGCTCTCCTTCTTCTGCGGATTCACCTTGCGGATCCAATCAATCCGCGCCAGATCGCACCAGATATCCGCATCCAGCATAAACAGGCATTTTGCCCCCGCAAAGGAAGATTCCTTGGATACCCCGCCGGAATCTGTGAGGATCAGTTTCGCCCTCTGCATGAGCGCCACCATCTCCACATATCCCACCGGTTCTATGATCTCCAGATTGTCTATCGCTTCCGCCCGCTCCCACAGACCATATTCCATCAGGCATTTCCTGGTCCTGGGGTGCAGGGGACAGACCACCTTTTCTCCCAGCTTTTCCACCAGATGCAGGATACTCTCCATCCGTTCTTTGGAAGAAGTATTCTCCTGTCTGTGCCAGGTCATCACGATCACTTCCTGTGCCTGTGCCGCCTGCTCCATCTTATCGGTAATCTCCAGATAAGTATCATACATGATATCGCCGGTCATATGGGCTTTTTCATGAAGACCCTCCTGCTGCAGGTTTTTCATGGACTGCTCATCCGGGCAGAAAAGGATATCTGACAGATGATCTGTCACAATCCTGTTACATTCTTCCGGATTCTCCTTGCTGTGTATCCTCGGCCCCGCCTCCACATGGGCGATGGGAATACACAGTTTCGCCGCCACCAGGGCCCCTGCCATAGTGGTATTGGTATCACCATAGAGAACCACCAGATCCGGCTTCTGCTCCATAAGTTCCCGCTCTATGCCTACCATCGCCTTCGCTGTCATCTGCGCATGGCTTCCGCCGCCCGCCTGCAGATTCACACAGGGTGCCGGTATGCCCAGCTCCTCAAAAAACACATCCGACATATTCTCATCATAATGCTGTCCACTGTGAATGATACTCTGCTCATAACCAGCCTTCTCAAGCGCGTGGTACAAAGGCGCCAGCTTGACAAACTGCGGTCTGTTTCCAACAATGTGTGTGATCATGCTATTCCTCATTTCTGTGTATGATTTTAGGGTAATTGCCTAGCGTATGATTTATTTCAATCTTCTATAAATGCAACCACAGGGCGCATCACCGCCTCCATGCTCACATGTTCCTGCGCAAACTTCCTGATCTGATCGGACATCCTGCCCTTATCACCGGCTATCCCCTTGATCCGCTCAAAAAAACTGATAACCTCTGCCATATCCACAGTGCTGTCATCGTTGGGAAAAGTCTTCGCATAGGGATAGTCATCATCCAGCACATCGATGGCACAGCCGGCGAGAAGCGGCATTCCTTTCGCCAGATATTCCCGGGATTTTAATGCCATCATCTTGCCAAAATATCCCAGCTTATACATCCCGAAGGACACCAGCCCCAGGTCGCTTTCATCATACAGGTCGTCCAATTCCTTCCCGGTAAGCGTGGGATAGAAATGCACCCGCTCTTCCAGATGGTATTTTTGCACCAGTTCCTGATACAGGGGTTTCTCCGGCCCGTCTCCCACCAGATTCAATTCCACCTGATAGTCCCTGGCCGCATCCGTATCATAATATTGGTGCAGTCCTTCTATGATGCGCTCATATCCGTGGTGTCTCTGCATAAATGCGACCCCTATCAGCCGGAGTTTCTTCTCGGCAAACTGCCCGGCCACCTGTCTGACACTCTCCACATGAATCCCATTGGTGGTACAGAGTGTGGGAATCCCGAAAATCTCCCGATCCTCCGTGTAAGTCACGAAACGGTCCACATAGCGTTTCAGGCGCGGCCTGTATAGCAGCTCCTTCAAATAAAACGGCCAGGCATTCCATTTACCGAAATCGTCCTTATCATAAGGATAGGAAAAAATCTCTATGATAATCTTACAGTGCGGATATTTCTCCTTAATCTTCTTCCAAAAATACAGATAGGCCCTGTCCGCAACCGACCTCCTGACATACAAAAAGTCAGGCTGCTCTAACTGCTCCAAAGCCTGTTCATAATTTCTTTTGATAGACATGGTAGGAAAGAGCCCCAGGATTCTCTCCGCCAGGGACCTGTCCGGTGTGACCACCTCCAGTTCCCGCATGTCATAATATTTTCTAAGCTCGTCCATCTGCATGTCAATTTTCTTGCTGACACCGATGGATTCACGCCCCTCAAAATGGATATAATAACCTTTTTTCATAATATCTCAATCATATCACACTTGCCATATCAATGCAAACGCCCCTGTGTGCTCCCCGCTTGCACCTGCATGCCCTCATCCCTGCATCTTTCTCCTGTATTTCCGGTAAATCTTCGCAGCCTCCACGATATTGCGCATCCGGAATTTTATCTTATTCCTGTTGTCCTCATCCACCGTCTCAGTGGCCCTTCCTTCCATATGCAAAATCTGCAGGGCCGGACGGTACAGCACTGTCTTTTGGTGCCTCCTGCACCAGAGAAGCATAATACTTTCCTCATAATAGAATCTGGTCTCCGGCGCAAAGACCTTGTCCCTTTCCCGGAAATACTCTTTTGAAAAAATCAGACAGGCACCCATGACACAGACATCATTCCAGTCCCTGTCATGGGGCAGCCCTGCCCGCACTTCCAGATTCCGGAAATAGCGCTTCATCAGCGGATAAAATAAGGGAAAGGCTGCCAGCACCATGCGATTCAAAAATAAGGTCCTGCCAACCTGTCTTGTGTCGGGCAGGGTGTCCGAAATGGGGCTTTGATGAATCTTCCTGTCAGGATCATAGATATCCGGCCCCAGAACAGCAAAGGGCTCCTTCTCATAGGTTGCCCGAATCAGACCGGTAAATTCCCGCTGGGCAAAAATCACATCATTATTGGCCACTACCAGAAAGTCCGGATTCCATTTTGCTATGGCTATGGCACATCCGGCATTGTTGCCTACGGAAAAGCCATCGTTTTCCTTTCTTAATATAACATCTGTTATTTCATCTTTCGCATATCGCTCATATAGCTGCTGACCAGTACCGTTAGGGGATGCGTTGTCCACAATCACGATCCGGATATCCTGCTGCCCGTCAAGCTGCTTTATGGACTGTATGCACTTTTCCGTATCGTCTATTCCATTGTAATGCAATATCACAAAACAAATGCATCCCATCATGTGCCTCCTACCAACAACTCATAATACTTCCGCGTCAATGCCATCTGGTCATAAACAGTAAAATCCACCTCATCCACCCTGTTCACCGGATTCTGCATCACCCGGATCCACTCTTCCACATCATAAGGATCCTTCACATAATTGGCCTTACCCTGGGTCACTTCCGGGATACAGGTCCTGTCTGTGGCGATCACCACCGTCCCGAAGAGCATGGCTTCCACCGGCGGCATCCCAAATCCTTCAAAGACGCTGGGAAACAGAAACGCCCTGCTGTATTTGTACAGCGCGTTTCTCTCATCGTTCTCCACAAACCCGGTAAGAATTACCTGGTCTTGAAGCCCTCTCTCCGCTATCTGCGCCTGCAGCTTCTCCTGATTCTTCCCGCCCACACCGGAGATCAGCAGTTTCTTCGGCAAGTCCACTGCCTTTTCTTTAATCTGCGCCATCACCTCGATGATGGTATTCAGGTTCTTGTGGGGAATCAGCTGGGCTATGGTATAATAATACTCGTTTTCTTCGATGTGATACCGGCTGGCGAGGATAGCAAAGGACACCGTCTCTTCCGCCTTTACGGTGATGGGATTATAGATGGTGGTAATCTTCTCCGGCCCGATCTGATACCGGCTGATGATATCCTCCCGCACCCAGTCGGATATGGCCACCAGCTGTCTGGAAAAATGGGTATCCAGCCACCAGCACAATTTCGAGTAGGCAATCTCATGAAAGGGATGATATTCCGGGTAATGGGCCGCCTGCAGGTCATGAATCACATTTACATAGGCAACGCCGCCGTTAAACAAAGGCCTGCAGTACACCGGCACGAAACACTTACGGATTCCCCGGCGCCGCAAGAAACGATTCTGGCAGAAAAACTGCCACAGGATCCTGCCTGCAATATTGGCGGACATCACATCGGTCTGCAGGATCTCTATGCGCTCATCCTCGGCATAATGGATGAGGGATTCCCTATTATCCTTGGACACCAGCAAAAAAAGGCGAAAAGGCTCCTTAAGTTGCAAGAAGCCGTCCAAAAGATTTCTGATATAAAATTCCGTTCCCCCGACCTTCCTGGGCCGAAGCCACAATAAATCTACCGCTATTTCCAGCATATACCACACCCCTGCCCGGCTGCTCGTCCTGCCAGGATTCTGTCTGTGTCACTATCGTCTGTCACGTTCTGCCAAACCCTGCTTTCCACCGCCCTGTTCCAATTCCCGCACCCGTTTGTCAAGAATGGCAAGCTCCTGTGTCAATGTCCGCAGCTTACGATTTTGTCTGGAAGCGATGGACGTTAGTGACAGCAAGATCAATATGATAAATCCAATGGAAAAAATGAACAGGCCGTTCATATTGTCCTGAATGCCAAAGATCCGGATGATCATGGTCAGAAGTTCCGGCACCACCACCAATATGCCCATGACAAGACCAGCCACCAGCCACAATAGCGTATACTTAAGGTTTAACGCCTTCTGTTTCAAAAAATACAGTATCACTATAAAATAACTGATCACCAGGATGATCAGCACCACTCGCAGATTACTGGGTATCATCGTCTACTTTCCTTTCTTACGCCTGTTTTCTCTTCCCTCTTCTCACACCATAACTCAGCCTGCAGACCAGAATCGCCAGGGTCACCTTGATCATATAATAAATGGATTTTTTAAAGGTGATGGAGCTGATTCCTCCCTCCCTGGCCCGCATCTGCACCGGCACTTCCTTGATGATTCCCAAGTGCATGATCGCCTCCACAATGGCTTCCGGCTCCGGATAGTCCGTAGGATAATCCTTACTATAAATCTCAATAAACATACGATTCACCGCCCGGTAACCGCTGGTCACATCCATAATCTTCTTCCCGGTGGTCAGACGGATCAGCAGACTCAGGATATTAATACCCATCCGGCGGCTGGCCGAGGACTGGAAACCCTCTTTTTCCAAAAACCGGGAGCCAATGACCACATCCGCCTCGTTATGAAAAAGCGGCTGCAAAAGCCTGTCCAGATAAGCAATATCATGCTGTCCGTCCCCATCCATCTGTACCGCAATATCATAATCATTCTTGTACGCGTAAATATAGCCGGCCTGTACGGCCCCGCCGATTCCCATATTGATAGGCAGATCCAGATACTGAAAGTTTTCCCGTTTACAAAGCTGCAATGTATTATCCGTGGAACCGTCATTGACCACCAGATAATCATACTGGGGCGCTGTCTTTATCATATGGTTTACCACATGTACGATATTTTCTGCCTCATTGTAGGCCGGTATAATCACCAGGATTTTTTTCTTATTATCTTCCATCATTTACAATTCCTCATTCCGCTTCAGGAATTTCTGCTTGATAAATTCCCGCACACGCACTCTCCACAGCTGTCTTAAGAGAAGGTAGCAGGCCATATAAAAAGGCCCGAACGCATACACCAGATACCGCTGCTGTCCAAAGAATATCAGGGAAATAATGAGCACCGTAACCACATTGATTCCCAGGACCAGGGCCATCATCTCTGCCCCTTCCTTTCGTGCCCGCACATCCACATACCCCCATATCATCAGCGTTAATGCCAAAATATACAGGAACGCTGTCACCAGATGACAGAACAGATACAGCGGTGCATACTGAAAGAATATGGTACTGACAAAAGCCTGCGGCAAAAGCATCAGCGTATGGTATAAGACTCTTCCCGGATG
>CAYUKT010000049.1:0-3445 GCA_964445285.1 uncultured Bacteroides sp.
AAGGCGGTGTGCCGGAGATTACCTCTGCGGATGTCAGGGATCTTAAGCAGATTACTCTGACGGATAAGGGGTATTTTATTTATGCCTATGAAGACGTGCCTTATCATGCCAGCCTGCGTCAGTATTGGCGGGTTTCGCCCCTTTCTGATGCGTGCAGGGAATTGACGAAGCGATATGTGTATGGGATAAGTTATGTAAACTATAACACCTTTGTGACAAACTGGGACAGCAGTAATGTGGAGGATATCTTGATGCCCTGTATGTTTGAGGATATTTACCGGATTGATACGGGAAAGGGAATCCAGCCAAAGAACGGGGAGATACCGGCGGAGACTTATGAGAGGATCATGACCACGTATTTTCCGGTGACCGTAGAACAGGTCCGGGAAAAATGCGGTTATCAGGAAGCCACGGACAGTTATCCTTATGAGATGATCTTTCCCAGACAGTATCCGCCCTTTGGCGAAGTAGTGGACTATGTGGAAAATCCGGACGGGACGATCACCCTTAAGGTTGACGGCGTGTGGCCGGACTATGATTCCGACTGTGCATTTACAGGCAGGATTACCGTAGAGCCGCATGATGACGGTACGTTTCGGTATCTTTCCAATACGATAGAAAAGGGGGAGCTGGATATTCCGATAGCAGGGCCGTAGGCTGTGACAAATGCCGAATATACAATTGTAAATTAACTGTCAAGCTGTCTTGAAAAGAGAGGAAATACCATATATAATGTCAGATGGGGTATGGTGAATCGTCAGTTTTGGGGAAGATGTTGTGATTCCACATAACGGTGTAAATTTGCGAGAAAGGATACGGGAATTATGAAAAAAATATTTACCAAAAGACTTTTTATCTATATGATTGTGGCGTTGACGGTTACGATCATAGCAATATTTACATTGCAGACAGTTACAAACAACTATAGCAATAAGGTTTCCAGCCAGAATAAGCTGACTGATGTGAAAGAAAAACTGGCCGGCAACGAAGCGAATATTGCACAGCTTACGGAGAATGTCGGTCAGAATAATCTGGCCAAGGCAAGAGCTTTTGCCGATATGCTCGCGGCACAGCCCTCCATTGCAGATGATCAGGCAAAGCTGCTTGAGATCAGGGACAGGCTGATGGTTAATGAGGTACATATTATTGATGAGGAGGGAATCATCACCAGCAGTACTGTCGATGCTTATGTAGGTTTTGATATGAAGAGCGGCGAACAGTCCAATGCTTTCATGGTGATCGTGGACGATCCTTCCATAGAGATCGTGCAGGAACCCCAGGAAAATGTAGCGGAAAAGATCATCATGCAGTATATCGGTGTGGCCAGGACCGATGCGAAGGGATTTGTACAGGTAGGGGTACGTCCGGAGGTTCTGGAGAAAGCGCTTGCAGGCACAGATATATCAGTGGTACTCAATGAGATTGATTTTGGCACAAACGGATATGTATATGCCATTGATAAAGAAAGCGGAATGCTTCTTGCTTATCCTGATACTGCGCTGATAGGTACATCAGCCGTTGAGGCTGGTTTCCCGCAGGATTTTACAGGGCACGGCAAGGCAAAGATCAATGGGGTATCCGGATATTATAATGGCGAAGAAAACGGAGATATGATAATCGGTACATTTCTTCCGGCTTCAGAATATTATGCGGCGCGCCGTAATCAGACACTCATTGTATCGCTTAGTATGCTGGTGATCTTTGGGGCGCTGCTTGTTATGATCAACCGGATGGTTGACAGTAAGATCGTTCAGGGGATCAATAATATCACCAATGGTACGAAGGAAATTGCAGAAGGCAATTTTGATATTATTATAGATGAAAAAGGGAATCCGGAATATGAGCAGCTTTCTTCCAGTATTAATAAAATGGTGGAGAGTATCTGTCAGAGTATGCGGGAGAATGAAAAACTGATGGATCAGCAGGAGCAGGATGTAGAAAACAACCGGATACTGATTCAAAATGTGAAGGATGCCTGCAGGGAATTGAGCCAGGTATCAGGGAAGACTTTGGAAAATGCGGATAGTATATACAATGGTACGGAGAGGCAGGAAAAGGCAGTTTCAGATCTGGAAAAGATCATGGAACAGCTCACACAGGAATTGAACAACAGTGTGAATGCATCCAATGAGATTACCGCTGCATCGGCAGCGACTGCCGGGGAAATTGTGGAGACACAGTCGCAGATGACCTTATTGCAGAATTCCATGCAGAAGATCAGCGATATGTCCATGCAGATTGAGAAGATCATCGATGAGATTAACTCCATTGCCGAACAGACCAATCTGCTTTCCCTGAATGCATCCATTGAGGCCGCCAGGGCCGGTGAATCAGGCAGAGGATTTGCGGTGGTTGCTTCCCAGGTGGGTGAGCTTGCGGCGAGGAGCGCACAGGCAGCGAAGGAGACCAATGAACTGATCACGAATTCCCTGCAGGCCGTGAAGGAAGGGCAGGACATCACGGAGCAGACGGTGACTACCTTTGGCGTGGTAGTGAAAAATATTGAACAGTCCAGACATGATGTGGAATCTATATCCCAGATGGTACAGCAGAATGTATCGATTGTGGATCTTGCCGTCAAGCAGCTGGTTCAGATCACCAATGTGGTGACGGAGAATGTGGATATTTCCCAAAATACGAAAGAGGCGTCTTCCAATATGGCTGATATCACAGACAGCCTGCTGGAAATGATCGAGGCATAATTTGGAAGCGGCAGGGGAAACTACATCCGCAGTGTAACAATTTCAATATAAGGTATGTTATCGGGGCGGCTTCTGGCCGCCCTGATTGTAATAAGGAGTTAAATTTCATGGAACATAAGATACTTTTGCTGGAAGATGACGTCAGTTTGATCGATGGACTCACATACTCACTTGATAAAAACGGCTATGTTGTAGACGTGGCACAGACCGTCAGGCAGGCATACGAATATTTGCATAAGGAAGCGTACAGTCTGCTTTTGCTGGATGTGACACTGCCAGATGGAAACGGTATGGATGTGTGCAGCTTTGTAAGGGGACAGGGAAACCAGGTGCCGATTATTTTCCTGACGGCTTTGGATGAGGAGGTCAATGTGATCCGAGGGCTGGACAGCGGTGCGGATGACTATGTCACGAAGCCGTTTAAGCTGGGGGAATTGTGTTCCAGGATCAGGGCATTACTGCGAAGAAGCGGGGCCGGTGAAAAAGACGAAGCAAAGATGCTTTCTTCTGGTCCGTTAACCATCGATCTGCTTGGGGGCAGGGTTTCTATGGGGAATCAGACCTTGGATCTGACCGTTGCGGAATACCGTCTGCTGTGTCTGCTGGTCCGTAATGCGGGACAGACAGTACTGCGCAGTACCATCCTGGATGTGCTGTGGGATGGAAACGGCAATTTTGTGGATGATAATACGCTGTCGGTCTATATCCGCAGACTGCGGGAGAAAATAGAAGAAGATCCGTCC
>CAYUKT010000049.1:3545-5826 GCA_964445285.1 uncultured Bacteroides sp.
TATGAGCATTTTGCAGGAAAAAAACGCGCGGCATTACTTCACATATATGATGTGTCTGATAGGATTTCTTTTCTTATGGACATTCTTTCTTTCCTGGTTTCATGGAAAAGAAACCCAGCATCTTATTTTTGAAAGAGAGCAGACTATGGTTTCTTCTCTTATGGAACAGGGAGTTGACCAGGCTTCGATTGCGAGGGCACTCAAGGATTCCGCGGCCACCAGGGAAGGGGTGGAGTTGCTGCAGCGTCTTGGACATACGGAGAACGCATCTGTCAGGATTTTTCCATCGATAGATAACTCTGTGCAGTTGTTTTTGGGAATCACAGCCGCCATGGCAGGGATTTTAGCGTTCCTCCTGCTTGGTATAACGGTGCGTTTCCTAAGACAGCGGGAAAATCTGTATCAGAAAGCAGAGGGTATTATCGCGCAGTTCTCAGCAGGGAATTTTGAAAATCACCTGCCCCAGAACGAAACCGGGCGTATTTATCAGCTGTTTGCGGCAGTGGAGGAACTGGCGGCAGCCCTGCGGGCGCAGAGCGAGAACGGGCAGCATATGAAAGCCTTTTTGAAGGATACCATTTCCGATATTTCCCATCAGCTGAAAACGCCGCTGGCGGCCCTGCAGATGTATACGGAGATCATTTTCCAGGAACCGGAGCATGTGGATACAGTAAAACGGTTTGCGGACAAAACCATGCAGTCCCTGGAGCGGATCGAGCAATTAGTGCAGGCACTGCTTAAGGTGAGCCGTATCGATGCCGGAAGTATTGTATTTCAAAAGAAGAATCAAACGGTTTCCGAGCTGGTTACCGAGGCGATGGGGGATTTATCCGTCAGGGCACAAAAGGAGGGTAAACAGATTGTCATAAAAGGAGATTCCGAGGCGGCACTTCTGTGTGACAGGCAGTGGACCAGGGAGGCTGTGGCCAACCTGATCAAAAATGCGCTGGACCATACCGAGGACGGCGGTATAGTAACGATTTCCTGGGAAAGTTCCCCGGCCGTGTTCCGGCTGGCGGTGACGGATGATGGCTGCGGCATTTCCGAAGAGGATATTCATCATATTTTCAAACGGTTTTACCGGAGTCAGGGGAATCATAACAGGCAGGGTATTGGTCTCGGACTTCCCCTTGCCAAATCCATTGTGGAAGGACAGGGCGGCATACTCTCCGTGAGCAGTACACCGGGAGAAGGTTCTGTCTTTACGATTACTTTTCTTACGAATTTGTAAGATGACATTCATGGGATTGTAAGCTGTTTCTGCTATCCTTTGGTCGAAGGAGTGGATTGAAGTTGGAAAACGGAGATTCCCAGCGAGTGTCATTGCAATAGGACGCTCAGATTATAAAAGGAGGAACAGCAACACAATGGAAATCATGAAAGTAGAAGATTTGTGTAAAACATACGGCAGGGGAGAAGCAAAAGTGGAAGCCCTAAAGCACGTTTCTTTTACACTGCAGAAAGGGGAGTTCGCGGCGGTGATTGGGGAGTCCGGTTCTGGCAAGAGCACCCTTTTAAACTGTATCGGGGCACTGGACGAACCCAGCGGCGGCAAGATCGTGCTGGATGGTTGGGATTTGTTTGCCATGACGGAGGAGAAGAGGACGATTTTCAGGCGCCGCAATATCGGTTTTATCTTTCAGTCCTTTCATCTGATACCGGAATTGAACGTGGAGCAGAATATTATTTTCCCTTTGTTATTGGATCATAAAAAGCCGGATGACAGCCAGGTGGAGGAGATTCTGGAAGTGCTGGGTCTGCAGGAGAGGCGCAGACACCTGCCGGGACAGCTCTCCGGCGGACAGCAGCAGAGGGTGGCGATTGGCAGGGCATTGATCACGAAGCCCAAGATAATATTGGCGGACGAACCCACCGGCAACCTGGACCGGAGAAACAGCCAGGAGGTGATGGAACTTTTGACCAAGGCATCCAGACAGTATCTGCAGACCATTTTGATGATCACACACAATCCGAATCTGATCACATCGGTGGACCGTGTCATGCGGGTGTCTGATGGTGTTGTAAGTGATCTGGGAGGGACTGTCAATGAAAAATTATCTTGATCTGATCTCCATTTCGGCAAAGGTACACCGCAGACAGACACGGATGACAAGGTGGTGTATTATCATTTCAGTCTTTATGATCTCCGCGATTTTTGGTATGGCGGATATGTTCCTGCAAAGCCAGAAAAATCTGGCAGTGATGACGGATGGCGCATGGCATGTGATGTTCCGGGAACTGGATCAGGGCGGCATCGGCCTGATTGAGCGGAAGAAACAGG
>CAYUKT010000049.1:5836-11317 GCA_964445285.1 uncultured Bacteroides sp.
ATGAGGATCAGATGATACTGTTGGCTGCCAGTCCGGTAGTAGAGACAGTTACCCGCTATGCGGTCACAAATTACAGGCTTGATATGGGATATGAAATCGCCGGTGTTCGGACACTCCTGTGCGGATTTGATGAGACATTTTTTGAAATATATCCGGGCGCCCGTCTGCTTGAGGGCAGTTTTCCCAAAGAAGCCGGGGAGGCCCTTGTGACAGAAAGCGTGCGGGACAGACAAGGCCTTGGTGTGGGAGACGAAGTGGGGATAACAACGCCTGACGGTTCTTTGTCTTTTCAGATCAGCGGCATTGTGGAAGATACTTCCATGATGCTGAAAACGGACGCTTTTGGGGTCTTTATGAATACAGACACTTATATGTCCTGTTTCCGGGATGTAACGCTTCGGGAGGATGTCACCTATTATGTGGAGTTCGTACCTCATTGCAGGATTCAGAGGGCAATCCGCGATATCTGTGAACAGCTGCATATTTCGGAGGATATGGTCAGTGAAAATGCCAAGCTGATGGGTACCCTGTTGCAGAGCGGTGACAGTTATATCATGATGCTTTATCTGATCGCCTTTATTCTGGCAGTGCTGGTGGCGGTTTCCGGTATGATGATGGTTCTGGGCAGTATGAACAGCAATGTGGCACAGAGGACGGAGTTTTTTGGGATGATGCGGTGTCTGGGTGCGACTGGCAGGCAGGTGCGGCGCTATGTACGGATGGAGGCTCTTTCCTGGTGTTTTAAGGCGGTTCCCGCAGGTCTGATGGGCAGTGTGGTGATGGTATGGAGTCTGTGCAGGATGTTAAAGCTGATCACGCCCACCTGGTTTGAGGGGATGCCGGATTGGGGGATCAGCTGGCCGGGGATGGTTCTTGGGACGCTTATCGGTTTGGTGACGGTGTTTATGGCAAGCGGAACACCGGCCCGCAAAGCTTCGGAAGTCTCACCCCTGACAGCGGTTTCAGGCAATGCCGATACGGTGTTTGCCGCGAAGAAGGCTGCGAATACCAGGTGGATGCATGTGGAAACGGCGCTGGGGCTGCATCACGCGGCAGGAAGCAGGAAGAACCTGATTTTATTGACTTCCTCTTTTGCTTTCAGTATTGTCCTGTTCCTGGGATTTGGCATAGGGGTTGATTTCATGAAGCATGCGATCGTGACGCTGCGGCCCTATACGCCGGACGCAGCCATTGTCAGCCCTGATAATACTTGCAGCATACCGGATTCCCTGTTTATGCAATTGCAGGAAACTCCTGATATCAAGCGGGTTTTCGGACGTAGTTTTGCCTATGACCTGCTGGCTCGTATGCAGGGAGAGGACAAAACAATCATGCTGATTTCCTATGAGACATACCAGTTTGGCTGGGCAGAGAGTGATCTGCAGACCGGTGACATACAGAGCGCCATAAAGGGAGATGGCGTCCTGCTGGTGTCAAAACCGGGGTTTGCGGCGGATGTGGGCAGCGAAATAGAACTGGAGACCGGCCTGGGAACACGGATCGTATCCGTGTCCGGGGTACTGAGGAAAGCGCCCTTTGACGGCGGTGAGGGTGTGGGTACTCTTATCTGTTCGGAAGACCTGTTTCGGGAACTGACGGGAGAAGCGGGATATACGATTCTGGATATACAGTTACAGAATATGTCCGATGAAGCGGTGGAAGAGATCCGCAGTATGGCGGGAGATGCATACCGGTTCTCTGACAGCCGGGCTAATAACAGGGAGACAAGAGCGGTCTACTTTTCCTTTGCGCTGTTTGTCTATGGCTTTTTGGCAGTAGTGGCCTTGATTGCCTCTTTTAATATCATCAACAGCATTGCTATGAGTGTGGCTTCGCGTATGCGGCAGTACGGCGCCATGAGGGCAATCGGCATCAGTGTCCGGCAGCTGCAGATGATGATCACGGCGGAGACCCTGACTTATCTTGCCGGCGGGCTGGCGGAAGGACTTATCTTAGGACTGCCGCTCCATTATTATCTGTATCGCTGGGCGATCACCGAAAGATGGGGCGATGCATGGAGCCTGCCGCTTCAGGAATGTCTGGTGATCGGTGCGGTGATGATTCTCTCCGCGTTGGCGGCTATGGCCGGGCCGACACGAAGGATTCAGGAGATGTCGGTGGTAGAGACTATCAGTATGTAAGAAGATATTGGAGTCTAATCTGAAAGAAATGCAGGAAGGAAGGGTATGATCATGGAATGGTTGTGGATTATCATTGTTACGTTTTTTGCAGGAATGGGGGCAGGTCTGGGGACGGGATTTGCAGGCATGAGCGCGGCGGCTGTCATCAGTCCCATGCTGATTACGTTTCTGGGCATGGATGCTTATATGGCGGTGGGGATTGCCCTGTCATCTGATGTCCTCGCCAGCGCGGTATCGGCTTATACTTATGGAAAAAATAAGAATCTGGATATCCGAAACGGTCTGATCATGATGGGAAGTGTGCTTGTCTTTACTGTGGTGGGCAGTTATGTGGCCAGTCTGATCCCGCCGGCAACCATGGGCGGTTTTTCCGTGTTTATGACCTTTTTGTTGGGTATAAAGTTTATCGTAAAGCCAGTTATGACCACCAAGGAAGCGATGGGAACGGTTTCGGCAAAGAAGCGGGCCGTGCAGTCCCTCATTGCTGGTGTGATGATCGGCTTTATCTGCGGGTTCATCGGCGCGGGCGGCGGGATGATGATGCTTCTGATTTTAACATCCGTTTTGCATTATGAATTAAAGACTGCGGTGGGTACCAGTGTGTTTATCATGGCATTTACCGCCTTTACGGGGGCGGTGTCCCACTTTGCCATTGGTGGGGCGCCCAACTGGCCGGTGTGGGTGCTGTGTGTGGTGTTTACCTTTATCTGGGCAAGGATTGCGGCAGTATTCGCCAATAAGGCGGAGCCTAAGACATTGAACCGGGCAACGGGCATCGTGCTGGTGGTGCTTGGGGTTGTGGTGATGGGATTTACATTTTTGACACGGACAGCGTAGCCGGAGCAATGGAATTTTTTATGGCATAAAATACATCGGGTGGTCTTGTACCGCCCGTTTTTTTAGGCTATTATGGTAGCAGATAAATTGGCAGATACGAACGGAGGCAAACAATGGAATACATCAAAGTGCAGGAAAATGGAATTAACATAGTGTTTGGCATCACCAGACAAAGGCAGCTAAAGCTGCTTCACTTTTCAAAGAATGCGTTCTGTGAGGACGATCTGTGTAAAGTAGGGCCGGAGTGTAAAGCGGAAGACCAGGTGAGAAAAGAACAGTTCCTGGACGAAGCTTTTCAGCTGGTACAGGTAAGTTTATCCGGCTATGACCGCCCTTATGAGAAGCATGGAAATAAACATATCGTGACGGCGCCAGGCTATCTGCTCACCTATGTGGGCATGGAGGACAGTGTGAATGAAATCGGGCGCAGGCTGGTGATCACCCAGGAGGATAGAGCGGCGGCCCATGTCCGCGTGGAGACTGTGATGCAGTTTTATAACACAACGTCCATTGTCCGGATGTTCAATAAGGTGACGAATGTGGGAGTGGAGACACAGTGTCTGGAATATCTGTCTTCATTCTGTTATACAGGCATTGAAAAGGAAGGCAGTGATAGTTCCGATGCCAAGATGAGGGTGCGGATTCCATACAATGGCTGGCAGAAAGAGATGAGTATTAAGGAGTATACATTCGGGGATGTGGGACTGGCACAGACACAGCCGGGGGTGTATCAGCGCACTTCGCAGGTGCTGGAAGTGACCAATACCGGCAATTGGTCCTCCAAGAAATATCTGCCGCTTGGTTACATAGAGAATACGCAGGCCCATACAAGCCTGTTCTGGCAGATTGAGCATAACGGTTCCTGGCATTATGAGATCGGCGATCAGAACACGCATTTCTATGTCTGTGTCAGCGGGCCCACAGAGGTGCAGTCCCACTGGTTTAAGAATCTGGCGCCGGGAGAAAGTTTTGAGTCTGTACCGGTGGCGGTGGGGGTGGCACAGGACAATTTCGAGCAGGCAGTGGGAGAACTGACCAGATACCGCCGCCTGATCCGCAGGCCCAATCAGGACAATGAGAATCTGCCGGTTATCTTTAATGATTATATGAACTGTCTGTTCGGCAATCCCACGACCGAGAAGGAACTGCCGTTGATCGATGCGGCGGCGGCCTGCGGCTGTGAATATTATGTGATCGATGCGGGATGGTATGCGCCCGGCGAGTGGTGGGACAGCGTTGGCGAATGGCAGGAGTGCCGGGAACGTTTTCCCGGCGGTATCAAGGAAGTGACGGATTATATTCGCAGCAAGGGCATGATTCCCGGTGTCTGGCTGGAACTGGAAGTGATGGGGATCAATTGTGAAAAGGCGAAGAACGCGCCGGATGACTGGTTCTTTGTCCGTCATGGCAAAAGAGTGTTTGACAGAAGCAGATATCAACTTGATTTCCGCAATCCGGCGGTGATCGACCATGTCAATGAGGTGATTGACCGGGTGGTGAATGGGTACGGTGTGGGTTCTGGCCAGATGGATTACAATATTGAGCCGGGTATTGGTACAAAGTTCGGTGCAGAGAGTGTGGGACAGGGGATGCTGGAGCATGAGAAGGCCTATCTGGCGTGGCTGGATGATGTGTTCAGAAGATACCCGGATCTGGTGATCGAGAACTGCTCCAGCGGCGGGCTGCGGATGGACTATGCGCTCCTTTCCCGCTACAGTATACAGTCCACTTCCGATCAGGAAGATTACCGCAACTATGCCACCATTGCGGCCAATGCCGGGGCCGGGGTGACACCGGAGCAGGCGGCTGTGTGGTCTTATCCCATGCGCCAGGGGGACAGGGAGGAAGTCATTTATAACATGGTAAACGCCATGCTCGGCCGGATTCACCAGAGCGGTCATCTGGCGGAGCTTTCCGCGGAGCGGACGGAACTGGTGAAAGAGGGAATTGCCTGTTATAAAAAGATGCGCGGGGATATTAAAAGGGCGGTGGCGTTTTTGCCTTTGGATGTGACGGATAATGAGGATCTGTGGGCCTGCGGCGGCTTACAGACAGAAGACAAGGCCTATCTGGCAGTGTGGAAGCGGCAGATGGAAGGGAAGAACAACGACAGGCGGCACAGGGCCGGAACCTTATGTTCGGATACCATGCTGTCCATACCACTTGGAGGTCTGCCGTTTGCCAAAGACGGGGTGAAGGTGTCCTGTATGTATCCGGAGAAGGAGCCGGTCAGCTTTACGGTTAAGGAGGATGTGCTGACGGTGGTTTTTGATCGGCCTGTTATGGCCAGGCTGTTTGTGGTGGAAGGGAAACGGAAATAATGACAATATTGGGGGCAAAAGAAATATTGGTGGGAACAGATACTTTCAAATAAATAAAAATTTTACTGTTTTGAAACCGGTCTCTTGTATATACTATTTTGTATTGGTATAATAGGAATTGTAATGCGGTTTCGAAAAAACAAAAAAGTCTATTTTTTGAAAGTGGGCGATTGCATGAAGAC
>CAYUKT010000050.1:0-11204 GCA_964445285.1 uncultured Bacteroides sp.
ATCGCTATCGTTATAAGTATCATAGCACAGCATTTCCGAAAAAGCAAACACATATTCAGAATATTTGTTCGATTTTTCTACAAAAAAGTATTGACTTTCGAAAATATGTTCTATATAATACAATTATTAAGAACATTTGTTCGCAACATGTGTTCGTTTTAGAAAGGCTGGGTGGATACTTATGAGGAACAACATGAGACATTACAGAATGGTAGATATGAGAAGTGAGAGAAGAATCCTCAATAACAGACTGCGCCGTAAACGGGAGATGCGCAAGAATTTTCTGTTGTTTGTCATGACAATATGCCTGATCGTAACTTGTTCCATCTCCATGAGCACTTTCCGGTCCAGCGCCAAAGATGACACTGTTCCGGCGTCCTGCAAATATTATAAGAGCATCACAGTCTCTAACAATGACACGCTTTGGTCGATCGCAGAAGAGTATATGGATGCGGGGCATTATGATTCTGTCAACGAATACATCAATGAAGTGATCCGTATGAATTCACTTCCCGATGATACGATTTGTTATGGACAGTGCCTGATCATTCCTTATTATGATGTGTTAGACAGTTCATGTCTTTAGTACACTCTGCTTCTGATCGCGAGACACCTCGACAGAAGAGAAGGTAAGGTTTTACAGAACCATTTATGGTTTCTTCCCAAAAGGGTCATATTTTTCCCGCAGCGTCACCTTATTGGCTGCAGAACGCCTTCTGTCTTCTTCCAGCGCTGCATAATGCTTTCTGGTGGTATTGACGTCCTTGTGTCCAAGTACATCAGCCACCAAATAGATATCACCGGTCTCATGATAAAGGGACGTGCCATAGGTACTGCGCAGTTTATGCGGGGTTATCTTTTTAAGCGTGGTGACAGTGGAAGAGTACTTTTTGACCAGATTTTCCACGGCACGCACAGATATCCGTCTGTTCTGCATGGATAGAAAGAGGGCTTCTTCATGTCCTGATTTCGGAATCGTGTGATGTCTCTCCTCCATATATGCCTGCAGGGCTTCCTCCACCTCATCACCAAAATAGACGATTGCTTCATAACCGCCTTTTCTGCGGATTTTAATACCATTGTTACGGAAATCCACATCACCAAGATCAAGGCCTACACACTCTGACACACGGATGCCTGTACCAAGCAACAGGGTAAGAAGCGCCACATCCCGCACCTTAGTCACATTATGAAAACGCTGCTGTGTCTTGGTAAGCCCAGTGCCGTCTTCCACCTGATCCAACAGGATCGCCACCTCATCCGCATCAAGACGCACAATCTCCTTATCATGCAGTTTGGGAAGAGGCACCAGCTGAGCCGGATTTTTCTCGATCAATTCTTCTTTAAAATAATAATTGTAAAAGCTGCGCAGAGAAGCCAGTTTTCTTTTTTTACCCCGTTCATCATTCGTATAAACTTTGCCGTCCTTTTGATAGTAAGAGAGATATTCTGCGTATTCTTCGATATCTTCCCTGGTCAGCATGTCCAACAGTGAGAGTGGGTAGTTCCTGATATCTATTTTCGCACAATAGCTGTTCGTTTCATGCAAAAATTCAAAAAAGGTCCTGATATCATATGCGTAAGCCAATCTGGTGCGGGCGGAAGTAGAATCGGTAATTCCCCGGAAAAACTGTCTGCAGAACTTCGGCAGCGTCTCCAGCACATCCCGCATTTTATTAATATTTTCAATATTCTGTTGATCATGATAGTTTTGATTACTGTTTATATCCATCTTTTTCCCATCCTTCAATCTTACCACTGGTAATGGCAGTGAACATGCGTTCCTTGACCCCAGGGGCCTCCCGGTTGATCTCCCGTACCAATTCTTTTACGTATTCCCGTTTTGTATGTCCGTCCGCAGGACAGGGACTTTTCACCACCGGCACGTCATTCTTTCTTACAAAACCGATTACATCCGCCTCATTCATATAGATTAGCGGCCTTATCACGGTAATCTGTGTGCGGTCCAAATACGTGACCGGACGAAATGTATGGAAACGTCCCTCATAAATCAATGACATCATCATAGTCTCCACCACATCATCCTTATGGTGGGCATATGCCACTTTATTACAGCCTGTTGCCTTCATGGCATCGTTCAGGGCTCCTTTCCGCATTTTAGCACATAAGGAACAGGGATTGGATTCCTGACGATCCTCAAAGATGATCTTTGCAATATCTGTCTTAATAATATGATACTCCACACCCAAGTTCCTGCATAGCTTCTCAATCTGCCCAAGATCCAGATTTCCAAAGCCCAAATCCACTGTGACAGCACATAGTTCAAAAAAAGCAGGATAGAAGCGCTTAAGGCCCTGCAGGGCATAAAGCAGGGTGAGACTATCTTTGCCGCCGGAGATACCGACCGCAATCTTATCCCCCGGATCGATCATATGATAATCATCTATAGCTTTTCTGGTAAGGCTCAATACCTGTTGCAATTTCATGAAAACACCTCATCAATATCCTTCCAAGAAAATCTGTCAAATCCATTATACAAAGTATTTCCTCACTTAGCACTAAATTTTTAAGATTTTATTCCGTAAATCTATTATGCAGAAATCAAAAAAGATGGTATAATAGACGCGAAGGCAATGAGCAGTGGGCATCCCCAGAGGTTTTTATGAATGTACACTGCGAATAAGAATATAATATTAACATACGGCATGAGGTTTTGCACATGAAGTTCAAATTTAACAAAAAATATCTTTATTGGGGAACTACGGCATTTCTGGTGATCGCCTGCAGTATCTTATTTTATTACGTATTGTTTCATCCATCAAGTTTTACCAGCGGCATCCGCAAGATCATCAATATTTCCATGCCCATTATTGATGGTTTTGTTCTGGCATATCTGATTACGCCTATCTTAAATAAAATAGAAAACTGTATCATTAGGCCAATTTATCTGAAAGCTAAAATACCCATGACCCCCAAAAGCAAGCGCCGTATGCGTGCCATGTCCATTTTGCTTACCATTGTGCTGATCCTTGTTGTTTTATATGAGTTTTTCGGCCTGATCATTCCGGAAGTGATCCGCAGTGTACAGAGCATTATTTTCCAGATGCCTGTCTATGTTAACAACCTCTCCAATTGGGCTATGGGGCTCATCAAGGATAATCCGGACCTGGAAGTGGCTGTCAACCAACTGATCAACCAGTATTCCGCCAAGATAATGGACTATGTCAACACCAATCTGCTTCCGCATATCAACGAGCTGATCAAGACACTTTCCCTGAGTGTTATCGGTGTCTTTAAGGCACTGTGGAACTTTGTGATCGGATTTATCATCTCTATCTATGTCCTTGGCAGCAAAGAGAAATTTGCCGGACAGGCCAAGAAAATTGCCTACGCGCTTTTTGACCGTAAGGGCGGTAATGAGCTGATTTCTAATTTCCGTTTTATCCACAGCACATTTATCGGATTTATCGGCGGAAAAATTGTAGATTCCATCATCATCGGAATCATTTGTTTCATCTGTACCAATATTATTGGTACGCCATATGCAATCCTTGTCAGTGTGATAGTTGGCGTTACAAATATAATTCCATTCTTTGGCCCCTGGATCGGCGGAATCCCCAGCGCATTGTTAGTCCTGATGGTGGATCCGAGGCAGGCGCTGTATTTTATCATTTTAATCCTTGTCATCCAGCAATTTGACGGAAATATCCTGGGACCCAAGATCCTGGGCGATTCCACGGGATTATCCGGTTTCTGGGTTATCTTTGCGATTACCATATTCAGTGGTCTGTTCGGCGTCTTAGGCATGATCGTAGGCGTGCCTATTTTTGCTGTAATCTATGCAGGCATCAAATCTGTCGTCAACAGACTTCTTCATAAGAAAGACTTACCCACAGATATACAGCCGTATATGACCGTTGGACAGATTGATGAAGCAAAAGTCTTTACCGAATATGTACCTCCGGTAAAGGAAAAGAAAAAATCCAGGTTCCTATCATCTAAATCGACAGTAACCCAAAACAATACAGACAATGAGAACAAGAATTAAAAAACAGGAAAATGAAACATGATCGGTGTATTCATATTGACAGCCATCTTTGTGATCATAATCTATGTATATATGCGTCACAAGGCGAAACAGAACAAAGCATCGGATATCAATTCTGTCCGGGATTATCATGAATCATATCGCCGTGTAAGAACACATAGGGAGCTGCGCAGCAAACAAAATGATTATCAGACCTATGTTACGAAATATAACAGTTCCGAAGACTATCGGGAACGCCGCGGAAAATAATCAAATCCTTGGGGGTTGTTGTAAAATAGGTTAATTATATGGCCAACTATTCGTTAAACGTGGCTTTTGCGCATAGTTGTATATCGCACTCAAATCCCCAAAAGACCATTTCTCAAAAATTTTGAGCCAAATTGTGTACTCTCACGTTTTTTGTTCCCAAAAACAAAACTCTCTAAAATCATCCATAGAACGATTCCAGAGAGTCTGTTTTACCACATAAATCTATTTTATCATATTAAAAACACAACATCATCGATTTTCAAAATCCTCAACAAACTGAGAGATTAGTTTCACAGAACCATCGATCCCCAAAACGCCGCTGTTGATGGACAGATCATAACTGTCAACACGTCCCCATTTCTTGGAGGAATAATAATTGTAATAACTCTGGCGCTGTTTATCCTTCTTATTCATCATATCAATGGCCTTCTGCTCCGTATTGACATCCTCAAAGCGCTCCATAATCCGTTTGATCTTACTCTTTTCATCTGCGTGGATAAAAATATGCAGACAGTTCTGATAATCATGGAGGGCATAATCCGCGCATCTGCCGACAATCACACAGGGGCCTTCACTGGCAATCTTCTTGATGGTATCAAACTGTGCCAGAAACACCTTATGGCTGATGGGCATATCCACAAAGGAAGAGGAATTATATCCGAATGAGTACGTATCCATGACCAGATTATAGAGAAACGAATTGGTCGGCCGCTCATCATGGCTCTGTATCATCTCTTCACAGAAACCACTCTCCTTCGCTGCCCTAGTCAAAAGATCCTTGTCGTAAAACTTAATTCCAAAATATTCTGCTACCTTCTTGCCGATTTCCCGTCCGCCGGATCCAAATTGACGACCGATTGTAATGATTGTATTCATACTGAACTACCCCTTTCTGTTTTCTTTTATATTTGTGCCCTCTCAGCATAAACTATTTTTTATATTACAATTATATATAAGTTGCACAAAAAAATCAAGTAAAATACAATATTATATGTAAATATGTATAAATCATTTTGTCAGAAGTGGCGCCTGAACATACCGCCGGCTTTATTCCAATTTTACTACCGTCTCCATATATACATACAAGTGCTGTCCCTCCTGCAGCATTACCTCTGTCGGCCCGCCGTCATAGCTTACGCCGTCATAAACGGTAAAATTCATACTTGTATCATCCAAAGCATTATCTGCAATTGTGACATCATAAGGTTCGATCGTCATCTGATAACTGCCCGGCGCAATATCATATCCCACCAGATATTCTCCCGCCGGATAGATATGGCCGCCATTCTCTTCCTCAGCCACATAGACCGGCTGTTCTCCCGCTTTCACAAAATTGGCGCCTATCACCCGTATATAACGCCCCTCTTTTAGTTCCAGATAGGATCGTTTGACCCATGCGCCTACCTCTTTATCCGTAAAGTCCGGTGAATCACTGCTATAGACATAATAGATTGGTCTTTCATTCGGCCGGTATTCCGGGTCGGCTGCTTCAAAGAAATACATGCCCGGTTCTATATCCTGTCCTATTAGGTAGATTCCTTCCTCATAAACCGTTATACCGTTTAACTCTGCTTTCTCATTCTCCAGCTGTATAGCTGCTGGAACCGCTGTCTTATCATATCCCGCATATTTCTCTTCGACCTGTGCAAGCTGTTCTTTCTGTACCTGGTTCCAGAGAAACCAGATACCGCCTCCCACAACTCCCACGGCAATGACCAGTTCCACCAGAATCTTAAACTTCTTTTTCAGCGGAGAACGAATAAAATCGATGATCACCAGAAGAAGGGATATCACTACCACAGCCACGCATAAGATGACGACAACAATATCACCATTTACCCAGGAACCATCCTCTTGAATACTGTCCTGCCTGGCTTCCTCAAAAAGACCTTTGGCATATTCCCATATCTTCACTGCCTTGTCTTTGATCCCGGCAGATTCTACCGGTGCTGCGGACATTTCCGCGTTCTCTTTTTCATCCTGCAAAACTGCTTCATACAGACCATCCTCCTGTTTGATAAGGGTATAGTCTTTTACAAGATACTTCTTTATTGTGTTCTGGGAAAAACGACCGCCGCTTATCTCTATCACACTCTCATAATAATCCGTATAAACTTCCTTCACTGGCGATTCCATCCCGGAGATGTATTCTCCGCCCGTAATAGAGACCTGACATTGCTCGGTCATGAAAAACTGCTGTTCCGCATGGATTATTCCATTCAGATATACTTTATTGAACCGAAAAACCGGCCCCGCGTTCTCACTCTCGATCGTCCCGTCAATCCTTGTCTCTGCGCCGTATACAAACAGATGACAGAGTGGATTTTCCTCGCCTTGTTCTGCCTCATCCCGCACAGGCGCGCCCTCAATCCGGATACAGGCCCCCTCTTCCACGATAAACTGGTCTTCCGGATTACTGACATTCAAGAAACTGCTCCCCGGTATGGTGAGCGTCACCCCGGAGGCAATGGTAAGATTGCCGCCATACCAATTCAAATAGGTATTCTCAGGCAGCGTATAATCTGCAGACAGTGTCACATCCCCTTCCGGATGCACATACTCCCCGTTTTCTTCTTCCACATTCTCCATAAGGTCGCTGCTCTCTTTTGCGTAAACCTGCTTTTCACAGGAAAACCCCAAACATAACATAGTACATAAGATAACTCCCTGTATCAATCTCCATAGCAATTTTTTCTTTTTCCGCATATCGTTTCCTCATTTTTAAAAAGCAGTCCCTTACCACCCAAATCTGATAAGAGACTGCTTTTGCATATTACTAATTCATCTTTACATTAGGTTTTATGTATCTTATGCTGCTTTTTTCTTCATGAACAGGGTCTGGAAACCTTCGATTACCAGAATCACTGCCAGTACTGCCATTGCTGCCGCAAAGACAAGCTGGAACCAATCGCCCCATGCTGCAGCTCCGCCACCGATCATGACAAGTTTATTCTTCACGGTAATGATCAGGCTGGTCAATGTTGCCGCCAACATGAATACCATGGGCACATAGAACATCTTGTTGTTCTTACCCGCGTTGCCAAGCCATGCAGCTACTGCCATCAATGCGATACCTGCCAATAACTGGTTGGCTGCACCAAACAGTCCCCAAATCTGGCTTAAGCTCAAACCACCGAGTACGCAGCCAATGATTACCATGATCGCCGTACCTACGAGCGGATGTGCAAGTGCCTTGCGCACGCCTGTTGCATCCTTATAAGTTGCCTCATCCTTCTTTAAGAATAACTCGGAGAACATGAAACGGCTCAGACGTGTACCTGTATCCAGACTGGTCAGTGCAAATACGGATACGGCCAGTGTCAACAGTGCATAAATCGTACCATACACAACACTTGTCTCTGTACCGAACATGGTTGCGATACCTGCCGCAAATGCTGCGGAAGGAGATCCGAACTCACCGCTTGTATATTTCTCAAATACCATACCTACCGCGATCAGGGATACGATACCAAGTGCGGATTCGATCAACATGGAACCATAACCGATCGGTTTCGCATGTGCCTCGTTGTCAAGCTGCTTGGAAGATGTACCGGTAGAGATCAAGCTGTGGAAACCGGAACATGCACCGCAGGCCACTGTGATAAACAATGCCGGGAAAAGGGTACCGATACCAGTCTTCCATCCGGCAAACATCGGGATCGTGAAAGTTGCCGTGCCGGTAAATGCCGACAGAAAGATACCTAAAAGGGCAACGATCATCATCGCATAAAGCAAGAAACTGGACAGATAGTCACGGGGCTGTAACAGGATCCATACAGGAACCAGGGATGCTACCGTGATATACACACCGATCAGCACGATCCACGCGGTACGGCCCATAACCAAACCAACATTCAGACCCAGAATAACAATCAACACGATACCAATTATGCCAACGATTGTAGCCGGTACGGTTCCCATATGAAAACGGTTGGTAAGAATACCATAAATAATCGCCAGTACAATGAATAATACGGAAATCATGGCTGTAGTCTGGTTACCGGTAGGACTTGTTGTAAAGCCAAATCCACCCTCTGCTGTGAAGAAAGTACCTGCCACAACGTTTACGAAGGAAGCGATTACCAAAATCAGAACTAATAGTGCAAAAATGGTGAAGAGCTTCTGTGCTCTGGAACCCATGGAATCCTTGATGATCTCGCCAACGGATTTACCTTCATGACGAACGGATGCAAACAGGGAACCAAAATCCTGAAGTCCGCCGAAGAAGATACCGCCGATGATACACCACAGGAACACGGGCAACCATCCGAATACGGAAGCCTGAATCGGTCCATTGATCGGACCTGCACCTGCAATAGATGAGAAATGATGTCCCATCAGGACTGCCGGAGGTGCTGCCACATAGTCAACGCCATCCTCCAGCTCTACTGCAGGAGTTTTTCTTGCGGGGTCAACGCCCCACTGCTTTGCCAGCCAGGAGCCATAGACAACATATCCTATGACAAGCAGGACAATCGCAACAAGAATGATTAAAATTGCTGTCATTTTTCCTTCTCCTTTACTTTAAGGTTTTAGATAATATTGCGAATGAGCTTTTTATAACTCCGGCCAAAACGGTTATAGACCGCACGTCCGGAGGACTGCTCAATAGCAACCAGTCGGTAATGGCTCCATCCCTGCAAACCCAGATGGTAGCTTTGATAATGGCGGAGCTTTGGAATTTTCCCAAAAGCTTCCTCGGATATCTTCTCTGCTACAATAAACAGGGAAACATCCGTATTGCGGTGATCCTTATGGGGCTTTACCCGCTTCATGCCGCTCTCCCACGCCGCTTTATCAAGGCGCAGTAGTAAAGTCTCATCCAAAAATTTTTCAGCAGCGAAATAGATATACTCTCTCGATTCCGCTTCTGCAAGTACCGCACTCTTTACCAGAAAAAACTGTTCGTCATGAGTATGGAACTCCGCCTCCGCCACAAACGGCGGTTCCACATCTTCCTTTTTTACATTATAATAGACCTGAAAGGACCGAAGCAGTTTGTCTATGATTTCATTTACAGTCATTTTATTATCCTATATGCTTACTATTATTCTATATGCCTACTCTTTTTGAGTATTTTCCGGCGTAAACTCTGCATCCGGCAAACGTTTTTTAAGTTCTTCCATCAGACTCTTACCGGCCCTGGCCCCAGGCAGCTGAATCTGCGCAGCCTCTCCCCTGTCCGTACAGATCACCAGATTCTCCACTTCCAGATCGCCTCTGCCGCAACATAGTTTAGCGGGCACCAGCATTACCCTGCGGAAGCACCGCCGGATATCTGCATAAGGAATATAATAAATCTTACGCATACGCCGGAAATATAAGCGATCCCTGCCGATACGGACGATACCGATTTCCCGGCTTTCTTTATAATCCTGTGCCAGATCCTGCTGTTCCGCGGCTTGTGTCTGTTCCAGACTGTAGAATTTCATAAAAATACCTCAAAAAAAGGTATCCGCAAAGGGATACCTTACCTGTATTTGATACCTCTTTGTATCAGTCATTTGCCCACATAATGCAAGATATTACTATGTATTATACTTATTGCATAATACAACACCTATATATTGTGTTGGGGGAATGCTAATGGAATTAATTATACGCGTAAAAGTGGTAAATGACAAGAGTTTTGCCGATTATTTTTCAAATAAAATTAATAATTTATTCATAATTATGCTCTTCTGCACCCGGAAATCCTATCACAAAACCCATTATAAAATCTCAAGTAAATGCTCAAAATAGGCCGGCAGAGGCGCACTCACCTCCAGATACTCCCGTGTGCCCGGATGTATAAAGCCAAGCGTATATGCATGCAGCGTCTGGCCTTCCAGCCGGAACGGCGATCTGCGGCTGCCATACACTTCATCTCCCAGAAGCGGATGCCCGATGGACGTCATGTGCACCCGGATCTGATGAGTACGGCCAGTCTCCAACCTGCACTCTATATAGGTATATTCCCGGAAGCGTTTTAATACCTTATAATGCGTAACAGCCGGTTTCCCATTTTTTTCATTGATGGCCATTCTCCTGCGGTCCTTCTCATCCCTGCCAATGGGCGCATCCACCGTACCTTCATCATTCTTAAGCACACCGTGAACGATAGCCCGGTAGCTTCTGGTCATGGAATGATCTTTCAACTGCACCGCGATCTCCTTGTGCGCCCGGTCGTTCTTGCAGATGACCAAGGAACCCGTGGTATCCCGGTCGATCCGATGTACAATACCGGGTCTTAAGACACCGTTTATCCCGGAAAGCTGTTCTTTGCAGTGATATAACACGGCATTAACCAAGGTGCCGCTGTAATGCCCCGGCGCCGGATGCACCACCATGCCTTTGGGTTTATCTACGATCAGGACATCCTCATCCTCATAAAGAACAGACAAGGGAATATCCTCTGCACAGATGGCCGGCTCCACGGCTTCCGGAATCCGGAATACAATCTCATCATCCACCTTGAGCCGATAGCTGGCTTTCCTTGGAACATCATTGACAAATACCTGTCCCTCTTTGATACATTTCTGAATATAAGAACGGGAAAGATCTGTGAGCGCAGAGCTGATCCATTTATCGATTCTCTCGTCATCTTCCTCAATCCCAATCTGATAGGTAAACTGTTCCATAAATTCTCGTTTCCCCGCATATTCCTCCGCTTATTCGAGGCCGCGAAGCGGATCTCGCAAAGTTAATTTGCTTCGCAAATTAACTTTTTTATTTAAATTCCCGATATCTCTTTTGTTTGAAGCTGATAAAATAGAGATCCTTTTCCTTATATACAAACAACAGCAGGATGATCAAAAAGATGGCTGCAATCGATACATAAATATCCGCCACATTAAAGATCGGAAAATTCAGACGCACAAAATAAATGAAATCCACCACATAATCATACCGAATCCTGTCGATCATGTTGCCGATCGAACCTGCTACGATCAGGCTGAATAAAAAA
>CAYUKT010000051.1:0-3201 GCA_964445285.1 uncultured Bacteroides sp.
GCGAAAGCGCGTCTGCGTTGATTATGCTATTTGTACAATTTCAACAATCGTGAAAGAGTTTCACAAACGCCCATCCCATTTTACAGCTCCTGAAAAGGTATCATCGGCGGCATCTTCGCAAGATGCGGCCCAATCTGTTTTTCCATCCAGACCATATGATACCAGCGGCCGAATTTATATGCACATTCATGGAACTGCCCTACCATCCTATATCCCTGCTTCTCATGAAAACGCACACTGTCCCTCGACAGATACTCATCCTCTGTCTCCGGATACGCAATACAGGCTGCCACATTGACAATATTCTGCCTAAGCAGCGTCTTCTCCAATTCCCGGTACAATGCACTGCCAATTCCCCCGCTCTTCCGATCCATGCGCACATAGATAGACGTCTCCACCGACCAGTCATAGGCTGGCCGCACATGAAGAGGTCCCGCATAGACATAACCCAGGATTTCTTCCCCGGCCACTGCCGCCAGATATGGATATCTCACAAGCGTATGCGCAATCCTTTCCGCGAAATCTGCCGTTGAAGGTACTTCGTACTCAAACGTAACAGCTGTTGTTTTAATATATGGCGCATAAATATCCAAAAGCGCCTGCGCATCCTCCGGCGTGACCGTACGAATCCTTATTTCCGCCTTGTCAAAATCTCTTGTCTCTTCCATCACATTTCTTCCAGCTTACCTCTTCTGTTTTGTCTTTCCTCTGTCTGTGAAACGATACCACAGTCTACAGCAGCTTTCGATGCAGCATGATCAGTTCCTCCGCACCCGGCGTCTTTCCCAACATTCCATAGCGGTTGGAAAACACCAGCGCCTCGACCTGTATCCTCGCCCCGGCATGATCCGCAAGCACACGTCCTGCCCTGCGCATAAGCTGCGCCACGGCAGGCTGTAAAAAGGCTGTCATCCACAGGGCTTCCACTGCCTCGTCCATCGTATTACAATATAATAGCCTCTGGGACACTCCCGCATCTCCCCCGGCCAGAAGAACACAATCCGCCAATACTTCCATATTGTCATCACTCTGACGTTCATCCGCATCCTGTATTCCATTTACAATCTGTATCATCCTGCCCAGATGTCCTGCCAGCAATAGACTGTTTATCCCTAGTTCGGCTGCCATATCTATGGTCTTGCCGATAAAACCTCCGCACTTAACCATATTTTCCAGGTTCAGATTCAGCTTGTCCGCAAGAACTCCTTCTCCGTAATTTCCCGGTGTGATGAGCAGATCCTTCTTCCCCCGCTTACTGTATCGTGAGAGCTGTGCCTGAATCGCAGCCAGTTTTTCATTATGATTTTCTTTTGCCATATCCATGGTCATCCGCTTCTTCTATCATTCATTCTCACCGATAATATCTCTAGAATATTATAGGGGAAAAACCCGAAAACAGCAACCTGCAACTGTTTTCTACACTGTAGAAGATATTGGGCGTCTATTTTAATGTATAAAAAAAACATATATCTGCATACTAATTCCCAAAGTAATCTGCTCTGCAGAATAAACAGCAGAATTTCTTCCATAATATAAGCAAAATCTAGTCAAGCCAAGGAGTATTATGTCAACCAATAGTGCAACCATCTATCTGAAAGCCGAACAAAACGTGGAACTGCAATCCCCGGATGTATATATAAAAGATATCGGAAAACTCACCTGCTCCGATGCCCATATCCTGGCCCAAGTCAAGGCTGTTAAATTATATCATTTCAAAAAGGATTCACAAAAGCGACAGGTCATCAGTCTCCTGAAAGTCATCGAAGAAATCGAGAAAGTCTGTCCAAACGCTTCTGTGGAAAGTCTGGGTGAAGCGGACATCCTTGTGGAATACATCGATGTGGATAAGCATAAAGGCTTTGTCCAGTGGATCAAGCTGGTCTTCGTGGCCTGTGTCAGCTTCTTCGGCACTGCCTTTACCATCATGGCCTTTCACAACGATATCGGCATCAACGATGTCTTTACCAAAATCTATGGAATGGTGATGGGACAACCGGGGGATGGTTACGGCATTTTGGAATTATCCTACTCCATTGGTCTCGCCGTGGGTATCATCGTATTCTTCAACCACATCGGCGGCAGAAGAATCACTAAGGATCCCACGCCCATAGAAGTAGAAATGCGTGTCTATGAACAGGATGTCAACAAATCCCTGATCGAGACGGCAGACAGGGAGGGCAAGACGATTGATGTTTCTTAGACAGATCCTTCTGGCAGTCATTGGCATCAGCGCCGGACTGATCGTTTCCGCCGGTGTGTTCACTGTCCTGATCTCGGTGGGTCTGATCCCCCGCTTCGCCGGCAAAATGCATGTGGCACGTAAAATATTCGTATTAGAAGAAATGGTGGTATTCGGCACGCTGGCCGGCGGGTTCTTCAGTATTTTCAGCGATTGGGGCATGGTTGGTGAATTTGTGAAACAAAGACAGCTTTTCGGACAGGGTACTACCAATGGCATCTGGCACTTTATCGGCACGGTCTTTTTGATCCTTTTCGGTCTGTTTGCCGGCATTTTCGTAGGCTGTCTGGCACTGGCCATCGCGGAAATGCTCAATACCATACCAGTCTTTGCAAGAAGGATCGGATTTCGTCACGGGCTGGGCATTGCGATTCTGGCCGTGGCCTTTGGGAAATTACTGGGAAGCCTGATCTATTTTACACAGCGTGTATTTTTATATGGCAATCCATAATCTTTAAGAAAGGAAATATCAGAATATGACGCAAAATCAGAAACCACAGACCATACAAGAAAAAAAAGAAGAAGCTTACCGGCAGCATGTGGAACAGACCACTCCAAAATACAGCCTGCCGCTTCGCATGTGCAAGGCCTTTCTCATCGGTGGTATCATCTGCCTGATCGGACAGGTCATCTTAAACTATGCAGCAAACTCCTGGGGGCTTGACAAAGATATCGCCGGCTCCTGGTGTTCCATGCTGTTAGTGCTTGTGAGTGTACTTCTCACCGGATTCAACATCTATCCCAAACTGGTGGAGTGGGGCGGCGCCGGGGCACTGGTGCCCATCACGGGTTTTGCCAACTCCATTGCTTCTGCAGCAATCGAATATCAGAAAGAAGGCCAGGTTTTTGGTATCGGCTGTAAAATCTTTACCATCGCCGGCCCTGTCATCCTCTACGGCATCTTCACCAGCTGGTGCCTGGGCATACTCTACTGGATCGGCCGCCTCCTGGGCATCGTTTAG
>CAYUKT010000051.1:3301-11174 GCA_964445285.1 uncultured Bacteroides sp.
CAGCTGGTGCCTGGGCATACTCTACTGGATCGGCCGCCTCCTGGGCATCGTTTAGAGAATCCGGTATTCCAACATCTCATACAGAAGCTTCGTCCCCTCCGTGATCTCAGGGGGCAGAAGCGCTCTGGCCACCAGCTTTAATTCATCGCTCTCCTCATCGATTCTTTTCAGGTTTGCATAGTCTCCATCGATGCTGACTACCTGATATTGAAATGTCTTCATCCCTCACCATACCTTTCCTGCTTCAGTGATACCGCAATGATACAATCGATCATGCCACTGTACCAGTCTCATCTCCATCTGATTCCGTTTTCAGTCTAACACACTTCCTCCCGCAAATGCAACAGGATCCGCTTCTCCATACGGCTGACCTGGACCTGACTGATCCCCAGACATCTGGCTACTTCCACCTGGGTCTTATCCTGAAAATAACGCATGTCGATCAACTGTCTCTCCATGTCACCCAGCTTCCCTAACAATTCCTCCAACAGCATATGGTTTAAGATTTTCTCCTTCTCCACATCTTCACATGCCCCGCTCCCATTCAGACTGTTCAGTCCAGCGGCACAGCCCACACCAGCGCTTCCGCCTACCACCTGATCCACCAGGTATATCTCATTCCCATCGGACTGATAGACAGACTTATAAATGGACTCCACCTCCACATTGGCATCCAGAGCCATCACGATGTCCTCCACGCTCAAAGCTGTGGCCTCGGACAGTTCCTGTAAAGTTGCCTCCCTGCCGTAAGCCTGGGAAAGCCGTTCCGCCGCCTGCTTGACTTTCCAGCCGTTCTCCTTCAATGTGCGGCTGACCTTGATCATCCCGTCATCCCGCAAGAACCGCTTGATCTCTCCCTGTATCATAGGCACCGCATAGGTGGAAAAACGCACCTCAAACTGCAGGTTGAATTTATCTATCGCCTTCATCAGACCGATACATCCAATCTGGAATAAATCTTCCGCATCATACCCTCTCCCCACAAAACGCTTTACAATATGGCGCACCAACCCCAGGTTTTCCTCTATCAGTTTCTCCCTTGCCTCTTTATCTCCTGCCTGTGATCGTTCGATTAATGCGGCAGTCTCTTCCATGGGCTATTCCTCACTGCCGATCCAGGGGCCCAGGCCGATCTTCTTACACATGCGCACCACCGTACCCTGCCCCGGCTCTGACCGAACTTCCAGATCATCCATAAAGGCTTCCATGAAAGCAAATCCCATCCCGGACCGCTCCAGTTCAGGCCTGGTGGTAAATAAAGGCTCCATAGCCCTGGCGATATCCTCTATCCCCACGCCCCGATCTATGATCTCCACCTCCAGCATGTCACTTTTTAATTCACAATTCATGTAGATACGGTCTGTAACATTTCCCCTGTTTTCATAACCGTGGATGATCGCATTGGTCACCGCCTCGGAGATGGCAGTCTTCACATCGGATACCTCCTCCAGCGTTGGATTTAAAGGGGTGATAAAAGCCGCCACTGCCATCCGTGCAAAGGACTCATTGTCCGACACCGCCGCAAATTCCAGATGTATCTCATTCGTGATCTGCCTGTAATCCTTCTTCTCCAAAATTTCTATCATAACTGTTTCCTGCTCCTTTCTCTCAATATCGATTCTAAGTAATTGCAAAACTCATCTCAATGCTGTAATAATTGTGCAAATAGTATAACCATAAGCAGACCCTAGAGAAACGCCAGTACTTGGCGAGGTATTCTCGAGCCTAGTACTGCTGCGTTTGGAACGGAGCGAAAGCGCGTCTGTGTTGGTTATGCTATTTGTACAATTCCAACCATCATGATAAGGTTTTGTAATTATCAAATACCAATTCACTAAATTACCCTATTCCATAATCTCCACAATATTCTCGACTCCCGCCAAAAGCAAAATTCTCCTAATCCGGCTGTCGGTATGCACAGCATACACCTTACCCCCAAAGCAGGATATCTTTTTATACCTTCCCACCAGAATCCCAATGCCCGAACTATCCATAAAGGTTGTCTGTGAAAAGTCAAAGACTATATTTTCCACTTCTTTGGAAAGGATAAATCTGTCCGCCTTTGAACTTATGTTAACCGACTTATGATGATCTATCTCTGTCGGCATCCTTATCATAAGATAATTGTCTATCACCCTGAAATCTTCTTCCATATTATGTAAACTCCTTTCTGTTGCATTAAAAAAGAACGCAATGTGATATTTCACTACGTTCTCTTTCGTGTCTTTTTAATATCCTTTTATCTTACTTCCCTGCTAAGCGCCTGTTCGCCGTCTTCTGGCACTACCGCCCTTAATCCTGTATCTCATCCTCCATCTCCTGCAGGAAATCCTCGGACTTACTGGCTTTCTCCGTGCCCGGGAAAAGCTGGATAACCTGAAGATATGCTTCTTTCGCTTCCTCCATGTTTCCTAAACGGTAATAGGCATTAGCCAGGTTATAGAGCGCCTCGCCATTGGTGGCATCATACTGGAAAGCCTTCTCCAGATTCGGGATCGCATCGGCATAATTTTCCTGCCGATAGGCCTCATAACCATCATTATAATAGGACTCCGCAATACCCGGCCCAACCAGCGCAAGCAGCGTATTATAAAGATTTTCAAAGGCTTCCGAATTATCGCTTTCGCCTTCGACCTCTTCCGCCTCGATCTCCTCCAGATAATCCGCCACCACCGTGACTTCCTCCGGATTGGTCAGATATGCACCGGCAGCTTTCATCAGGCTGTCCACAGACCGAAGCGTGCCGTCTGTACCCAGATATGCCGCCAGATCCTGCTCTAAATTACTCTTCTCCTCCTGTAGCACGCCAAGCTGCTGCTGCAGTTCATCTATGGTCGCCGTCTTAGCGTCAGACTGTTCACTGACTTTGCGCAGATCCTCATCAATATTTGCCTTAGCCGACTGTATCCTGGCCGGCAGGATCAGGAAAAAGGCGATGGCGATACCGATCGCAAGCCCGATCCCCAGATTGAGAAGTGAGGTAACACCCTTGCCGTCTTTCATATTGACGGGCTGTATGATCGTCTCATTGCCGCTCTGGTACTTGACGATCTCCTCCGACTTTTTCGGTTTCTTCGCCGTACTCTTGACCCCTTCCTCAGGCATCAGCATCTCATCCACTTCTTTGAGATAACGGAGGGTAGCCGTATTATTAGCGTCAATCTCCAGACACTTGGTCAGCTCCCTCTTGGCCCGTTCCCATTCCTCACTGTTGATATACAAAAGGGCCAGGAGCTGATGAGCCCTGATAAATTTCGGATTTAAGGAAAGCACCTTTTTCAGCTGGATCACCGCCAGATCCAGACTGTCCTGATGACAATAGGTAAGCGCCTGATTGTATTTTTTAATCGTCTGATTGATCGTGTCCAGCCGGTTCTGATTGGTCTGGATCATATCGATATAATCATCCGCAATATTCTTCTTCGGTCGCAGGTTCTTGCTGATAACCCACTCGCTTAAGGCCGCCACGACCTCACCCGTCTCAAAATATACAAGCCCCAGCAGATTGCGGGCCTCCACATTATTTTTGTCAAACTTCAAACTCTGTCTCAAACTTGCAATAGCGCCTGTCAGATCCCTGACACTTGCGCGCTCTAATCCGTCATTATAAAAACGGTTCGATATATATATAATCCTTTTATAAAGGGCTACATCGGCACCACAGTTCGTACAGAAATTGTGTTCTGACAGAGTACATCCACACCGATAACAGATCATCTATGCCAATCCCCTATTCTTCTTCCACTTTCTTAGCATCCTTGACTATTTTCACCATCAAATCCGCCATATCCGTCAGATCCTGATTATAAATCGCTTCCTCTGCATCCTCCACTTCCAGACTGGGATGGAACTTCTTCAACTCTTCTTCAAAATTGATCATGCCCTGATCTCCTTATAAGGGCTTTTACTTCGCCCGCCAAATATAATGAACCAACAATATACACCCTATCCCCGTCAGCCCTGTGCGCCATCAGCCCCTTAAGGGCTGCCCCTAAGGTATCATAGGCCCTGACTTTGACGCCTGCATACTGTTCAAACGACTCTTCCAATGTCCGAAGCGGCAAGGCTCTTTCCCCCGAAAGAGCGGCAACACCGATCTCCTCAAACAATCCCGACCCGGCAAGTGCCTTCGCGGCTTCCTTATACTGCTTGTCCCGCACGCTGGAATAAAGTAATTTCCTTTTACCCCGGCAGGGATGTGCTTTCACCGTCTCCAAAAAGGCCTTTATGCCATCTATATTATGGGCACCGTCCAGATACACGTCAGGAAAAATTTCCTCCATCCTGCCTTCCCAGAAAGTTTCCCGAATGCCGTCCTGCAGGGCTTTCGCCGTAATGCGGAAATCCTCCAACTCCCCCAGCGCTGTTACCGCCAGGGAAACATTCTCCATCTGATAAAGTGCAGATGTGGACACAGTAAAACCAATATAATCATAATAGTTTAAATGGAGAGAAAAATCAATTGTTTTATCCAGAATCTTTATTTCTTTTATCGCCGTCTTTTCTACCGGGAAAGTTATTGCACCGATTTTAGCCGCATAATCTTCTATCACCTGCACCACCGCCGGCTGTCCGACCGGATAGACCACGGGCACACCCGGCCGCAGGATCCCCGCCTTCTCCCCTGCAATTTCAGAAAGTGTATCCCCCAGATACTCCATATGGTCATAACCGATGGAAGTCAGGATACAGAGCTCCTTCCTCGTTACGGCGTTGGTGGCATCCAGCCGGCCGCCAAGACCGGTCTCCAGGACCACATATTCCACACCCTCTTTATCAAAGAGCACCATCGCCATAAAAAAGAGGAATTCAAAAAAAGTGGGATGATAAGCAATGCTTTGCAGATCCGGCGGCAGGTTGTCCAGATGTGTCTTCACAACATGAAAGGCCTCCACAAACGCCTCCTCGCTCACCATTTTGCCATCGATCACAAATCTTTCCCGCATGGTCACAAGGTGCGGTGAGACAAACATTCCGCACCGGATGCCCGCCTTTTTTAAAACAGTCGATAAATAAGCACAAACAGATCCTTTTCCGTTTGTGCCCGCTACGTGAAGTATCTTGCAGTCCTGTGCCGGGTTTCCCAGATGCATCAGGAATCTCCCGGTGTTTTCCATACTGTTCTTCTTCGTAAATTTCGGGGTAGCGCTGATATACTCCTGCGCTGCCCCGTACATATCTTCTGTCTGTGTCATTCTCACACTGCTCCCGCCGCTAATTGTGTATGATTACCGTACCCTCGATGACACCCTTATCCGCGGTATATTTCATAAAACAGGTATTTCTGTCCATGATCATCCGCTCCGCATTGATACCGATGACCACATTCCGGTAAAGATTACCGTCCACCTTGATATAGGATTCCCGGCCTTCCTCCATGGTCATCTCCAGTTCTTCCCGCTCTTTGCCTATCCTATCCAGTTCCGCAAAATATTCATCCTTTAAGTGGTTCCACTCGGAAAGGTTTGCTTCCGTGGTCATCGCGGTATTGGCGCCCCGTCTGCGCTTATCGCGCAGCGCCTCTGTCATGGCATCCACCAGTTTGGCAAGTTTCTCCTTTATCTCCGCTTCCTTGCGCCTGTTCTCCAATAGCATATCAAAAGACTCCGGCTGATAACCGCAGTGCAGTATTGTCCTCACTTCCACATCATTGCCGGCTGTCATAGCCTCTATACTCTTGAGTGCATGTATCTGCCCGCCAATGATAGCACCTTTCTTACCGTTGGTGATGACTTTATCTTTTGCTGACACCTTGGAATTCAAGATAACATTGGACTGTACAATGCCGCCTGCATCCACCGTGGTATTTTCTATAAATTCCGCGAACACATTACCCCTGGCCGATATCTTGCCGCCGCCCTGTATGCCGCGTGACAAGAGCACATCACCGCCTGCAAAGAGGGATGCACCGCCTGTGGTGCCATGTATCTCAATATTACGGCCGGCACGGATCGTGACACCGCCCTCCACATTGCCATTGATGATGACATCGCCAAAAAACTCTATCTTTCCAATGATGGCATCCACATCACCCATGATCTCATGCACATTCTGGATATCGATCTTGCCGTCTTTTACTTCTATTTTGCCATCATTCTGCGCATAATATACACCGTTTTCCCTGGTGATGCCCTTACCGCGCATAGGCGGAAGATCCCTGGTCGCTGCAGCCTTCAATACATTGCCCTGCACCGTGAAGCCATCCACGCCCGCTACCGCATAATGATAAATCGCTACCTTATCACCCTTATGTACGTTTTGGAGCGCGCTCATACTGGAATAATCCACCGATCCGTCTTCCCGGATAGTAGGGCCCATATGCTCCTCCGGCGAAAAAAGGTACTCAAAATAGCCATCCTTCCCCGGTACGGCTTCCTGTCCTTTCGCAACCAGGATTTCTCTCTCATATACTTTCTTCTTGATCATCGCAGAGAGATTGGAACTGTGATATCCCTTGATCACCCCATGCTGTTCCAGATAACTTTCCAGTTCCCGCTTGGAGTACACCTGGCCCTCTGCCGGCGGCATCAGGTAGAGCCACGCTGTCATCTCATCATCTTCCACACGCAGATAAGTGCCTTCTGCCAGATTCGTCTCTATCAGGGATTTCTGCTCTTCTTCCGGCTGTTTTGCCTCAGCTGTCTGCACTTCCTCTCCTGGTCTGGGCACCGATACAGATGCTGGCGCTGCCGGGGAAAACCCTTTTGCTTTGGCCATCGCCGCTTTTAGTTTCTCCAGCTGCTCTGACGAAAGATTAGATACGGCCACGTGACTCACCTCGCTTTCCTCATGACACTAATGTCACTTATTCTACACACCAAAATAAAAACCAAAATACCCTTGTATATAACTCTACACCAAATTGTTGCACTTTTCCAGCCCCAAAAGAAATTTCTTTTATTTCTGTCCAAGCTGTGCCAGGCGTTCCTCTACCTGTGCTTTCATCTGGGTGTATTTTTCAAGTTTCGCACGTTCCTCAGCCACTTTTTGCTCAGGCGCCTTGGACATGAACTTCTCATTGCCAAGCATCCCTTTCACCCTGGCAAGTTCGCCCTCCAGACGCTTTTCTTCCTTCCTTAGCCGTTCGATCTCCTGGGCGATATCCACCAGCTCTTCAAAAGGAATATAGACGGTTGCATTGGGAATCACCACGGAAACGGCGCTGTCATCGATCCCGCTCTTATCCGACTGCACAGTCACCTCCGAAGCTGCTGCCAGTGCGCCAAAAAACTGCCTGCCCTCCATGAAGATCTGCCGCACCTCTTCCTTGTCACTGACCACATACACTGCCGCCTTCTTGCCCGGCGCCACATTCATCTGTGTCCTCACATTGCGGATGCCTCGCACAGCTTCTTTCATCAGTTCGATGGCCGTCTCCTCCTTCGTATACTGCCTGTCATCGCTGAATACGGGCCATCTGGAAATCATAATGGATTCTTCCACGCTCTGCAGGGTGCAGAAGATTTCTTCTGTGATAAACGGCAGATAAGGATGCAGCAGTTTCAAGGCATCGATCAGCACATTCTGTAAGGTCCACAGTGCCGCTCTCTTCCCGTCTTCTTCACCGGCCTCGGTACTGTAGAGCCTTGGTTTCACCATTTCGATATACCAATCACAGAACTCATCCCAAATAAAGTCATAAACTTTCTGCACCGCAATACCCAGCTCAAAACTGTCCATGTTGTCCGTCACTTCCCTGACAAGCGTGTTCAATTTTGAGAGGATCCATTTATCTACCGGATACAGACTGTCCTTGATTTCATCATAGGACACCTCCCAGCCCCGCTTACCGGTCTTTTCTTCCTCCTGATCCATATTCATCATGATGAAACGGGAAGCGTTCCAGACCTTATTGGCAAAGTTACGGCTGGCC